>JALYPE010000848.1 GCA_030856525.1 Pseudomonadota bacterium
TCACTCCTACAAGGTTATGTGCCTGATCCTTTTTACCGCCTGCTGATCGAGATCCCCCCGCGTGCCCGACGCCATTCTGCGCCTCGCCTTGCCCTCGCCCTTGCGCCGCCTGTTCGATTACCGCGCCCCGGCCGGGGTTCTGCGCGAGCAGTTGCACCCAGGCATGCGCTTGCGAGTGCCGTTTGGCCGGCGAGAGATGATCGGAATTCTGGTGGAAGTCACCGACACCAGCGAAGTTCCGGCGGAAAAGCTCAAACCCGCACTGGCGCTGCTCGACGCCACCCCGCCGCTGCCGCCCGCGCTGTTCAAGCTCTGTGTGTGGACGTCGCAGTACTACCAGCACAGCCTGGGCGATACGTTGAGCTGGGCGCTGCCGGTGTTGCTGCGACAGGGCGAACTGGCCGAGCCCCGCCAGGAACGATTCTGGTCTGCGGCCCCCGGGGCAAATCTCGATGACCCACGCATTGCGCGCGCACCGCGCCAGCGTGAAGCGTTGGCCACGCTGGCGCAGCACCCCCATGGCGTCGCCCATCAGTTGTTGAGCAAATTGATGCTGAGCAAGGACAGCCTCGATCTGTTACTGGCCAAAGGGCTGGTACACGTGGAAATCCGCAAGCATGCCCCCGGCGCCCGTCACGAACACTGGCTGGCGCAACCGGAATTGCCGCTCAATCCCGAACAGCGCGCTGCTTATGAAGCGATTCGCGCCGGGTTCGACAGTTATCACGCGTTTCTGCTGGCCGGCGTGACCGGCAGCGGCAAGACCGAAGTCTATTTGCAGCTGATTCGCGAAACCCTTGAAGCCGGCAAACAAGCCTTGGTGCTGATCCCGGAGATCAACCTTGGTCCGCAGACCCTGGCGCGTTTCGAACAGCGCTTCAACGCACGCATTGCGCTGATCCACTCGGCGGTTAACGACCGCGAACGCCTGGATGCCTGGCTCGCCGCCCGCGACGGCGACGCCGACATCATTATCGGCACCCGCTCCGCGCTGTTCACGCCGATGAAAAATCCCGGCCTGATCATTATCGATGAGGAACACGACGGCTCTTATAAACAGCAGGAAGGCTTGCGCTACCACGCGCGCGATCTGGCATTGGTGCGCGCCCGGCAGGAAAACATCCCGATCGTGCTCGGCTCCGCCACGCCATCCCTGGAAAGCCTGCATAACGCCTACACCGGCCGTTACGGGCTGCTGCGTCTGAACGAGCGCGCCGGTGGAGCCAAGCAACCGCGCTTTCTGCGTCTGGATGTTAAAAGTCGTCCGCTCGACAGCGGCATTTCCGGGCCGATGCAACAGGCCATCGGGCAAACGCTTGCTGCGGGCCAGCAGGTCCTGGTGTTCCTCAACCGCCGCGGATTTGCCCCGACGTTGCTGTGCCACGACTGCGGCTGGATGTCCGAATGCCAGCGCTGCGATGCGCGCATGACCGTGCACCAGCGCTCCGCCGAGTTGCGTTGCCACCACTGCGGCTACGTCGAGCGCGTGCCTCGCCACTGTCCAAAGTGCAACAAGGTGGATCTGCGCCCGGTTGGCGCCGGGACGGAGCGCGCCGAAGAACGATTGGCCATTCTGTTTCCGGATTTTCCGGTGTTGCGGGTCGATCGCGACAGCACCTCGCGCAAGGACGCGATGAATCAATTGTTCGCGACCATCCAGAAAGGCCATCCGTGCATTCTGGTTGGCACGCAGATGCTTGCCAAAGGGCACCACTTTCCACGCGTGACGCTGGTGTCGATTCTCGACGCCGACGGTGGTTTGTTTTCCGGCGACTTCCGCGCCAGTGAGCGCATGGCGCAACTGATTGTGCAGGTCGCCGGGCGTGCAGGCCGAGCCGAGGAACCGGGCCGAGTGATTATTCAGACGCATCTGGCCGACCATCCGTTGCTGGTGCAACTGACCGAACAAGGGTATTTCGCTTTTGCCGAGCAAGCACTGAGCGAACGCCGCTCGGCTGGCCTGCCGCCGTTTGCACACCTGGCACTGCTGAGGGCAGAGGCCCACAAACCCGGGCAAGCTGAAAGTTTTCTCGATGAAGCCTGCAGCGAGGCTGAGCGTTTGTTGGCCGAGCAGAATCTGACCGGGATCGAATTGCTTGGCCCGGTACCCGCGCCGATGGAGCGTCGGGCCGGGCGATATCGTGCGCAGCTGTTGCTGCAAGCCTCCGCGCGAGCGCCGTTGCACCGTTTGCTCGCCAGTTGGCTGCTGGCGCTGGAGAACATGCCGAGCGGGCGCGCAGTGCGATGGTCTTTGGATGTTGACCCGGTTGACCTGTATTGAATCAAAAGATCGCAGCCTTCAGCAGCCCCTGCAAAAAAGCGAGTTCGGCGCAGGAGCTGCCGCAGGCTGCGATCTTTAGCGCTTTTGTCACCACATATCCACAACCTGCCCGCTATAGTTGGCAAGCCCGCGTTCGCAACGGATAATGCCCAGTTTTTCCACCAGCGCACTGAAGCGCCGCCGCGCTTGCGGTCGAAAGAGAAGACCATGAAAGACACCATTCGCCAGCTGATCCAACAAGCCATCACCCAACTCGTCAACGAAGGTGTGTTGCCTGAAGGCCTGTCGCCGGCGATCCAGGTGGAAAACTCCCGCGACAAGAAAAACGGCGATTTCGCCAGCAACATCGCAATGATGTTGGCGAAACCCGCCGGCATGAAGCCGCGCGACCTGGCCGAGAAAATCATTGCCGCGCTGCCGGCCGACGAGAACGTCACCAAGGCTGAAATCGCAGGTCCCGGCTTCCTCAACTTCTTCCAGAACACCCAGGCTTTGGCCTCGCGCCTTGACGCTGCGCTGGCCGACGAGCACATCGGCGTGCGCAAGGCCGGTCCTGCACAACGCACCGTGGTCGATCTGTCAGCACCGAATCTTGCCAAAGAGATGCACGTCGGCCATCTGCGCTCGACCATCATTGGCGACGGTGTGGCCCGCGTGCTCGAATTTCTCGGTGATGAAGTGATTCGGCAGAACCATGTCGGCGACTGGGGGACCCAGTTCGGCATGTTGATGGCCTATCTGCAGGAAAACCCGATCACCAGCGATGAGCTGTCGGACCTGGAAAACTTTTACCGCGCAGCCAAACAGCGCTTTGACGAATCCGCAGAATTTGCCGACCGCGCCCGTGGCCTGGTGGTCAAGCTGCAGGCGGGCGACGCCGAGTGCCTGGCTTTGTGGACGAAATTCAAAGACATCTCGCTGTCGCACTGCCAGAAAATCTACGAACTGCTGAACGTCAAACTGACCATGGCCGACGTGATGGGCGAAAGTGCCTACAACGACGACCTGATCAACGTGGTCAACGATCTCAAATCCGCAGGCCTGCTGGTCGAGAGCAACGGCGCGCAATGCGTGTTCCTCGACGAGTTCAAGAATGCCGATGGCGATCCGCTGCCGGTGATCATCGTCAAGGCCGACGGCGGCTACCTGTATGCCACCACTGACCTTGCCGCCGTGCGCTATCGCAGCGGCAAGCTGAAGGCCGATCGCGCGTTGTACTTCGTTGACCAACGCCAGGCATTGCACTTCCAGCAAGTGTTCGCCGTGGCGCACAAGGCCGGCTTCGTGACGCACCCGATGCAAATGGAACACATGGGCTTCGGCACCATGAACGGCGCCGACGGCCGTCCTTTCAAGACGCGCGACGGCGGCACCGTGAAGCTGATCGATCTGCTGACCGAAGCCCAGGACCGTGCCTACACCCTGGTAAAAGAGAAGAACCCCGAGCTGGCCGAAGCCGAACTGCGCAACATCGCCAAGGTCGTCGGCATCGGCGCGGTGAAGTACGCAGACCTGTCCAAGCACCGCACCAGCGACTACAGCTTCAACTTCGACCTGATGCTGAATTTCGAAGGCAACACCGCGCCGTACCTGCTGTATGCGTACACTCGCGTGGCCGGTGTATTCCGCAAACTCGGCAAGGATTTCAGCGAAGTCGAAGGGCAGATTGTCCTCGAAGCGGTGCATGAACATGAGCTGGCAACCAAACTGGCGCAGTTTGGTGAAGTGCTGAACAACGTTTCCGACAAAGGCACACCGCACATCCTGTGCACCTACCTGTACGATGTCGCGGGCCTGTTCTCCAGCTTTTACGAGAACTGCCCGATCCTCAGCGCTGAAACCCCGGCGCAAATGCAAAGCCGTCTGCGCCTCGCCGCGCTGACAGGCCGCACCCTCAAGCAAGGCCTGGAACTCTTGGGTCTGGAAACACTGGAGCGTATGTAAGTTGGCTGCCAAGAAAAAACCTGCACCCAAGCGTGGCGCCAGCCGTTACCAAGCTCCTGCGAAGCAACCGATTCCGGGTTGGCTGTGGATGGCGATCGGCCTGACGGTCGGTGCGTTCCTCGTGTTCCTGATGAAGCTGGAGCCAGGCAAGGGCAGCGAAAGCGTCAAGCGCGAGAAAATCGAGCAGCAGAAAGCGAGCAAGATCGCCGAGGCCAACAAGACGCCGCCGAGCCCGACGCAACCGGTGAAACCGAAGTACGACTTCTACACCTTGCTGCCGGAATCGGAAGTCATTGTGCCGGCGGATGCCGTGCCAGAGAAAACCCCGCCGACACCTGCGGTACCGACCATACCGGTGACGCCTGCGGAAGCGGCGAAGATCGATACCGCTCGCGCGCAGGCAGCCCTGGCCGGTATCACCCCACCACCCGCCCCGCCTGTCGCGAAAGCGGCACCGGTGACCAAGTTCTTCCTGCAGGCCGGCTCATTCCGCAAAGAAGCTGATGCCGACAAGGTTCGCGCGCAGATCATTCTGCTGGGCCAGGCGGTGGCGGTTGAGTCCGGCACGGTCAAGGACGAGACGTGGTATCGGGTGCTGGTCGGGCCGTTCAGCAACCGTGAGCAGTTGACCACGGCGCAGAAACAGCTGGCCGGCGCGGGCTTCAGCAATCTTTTGCTACAACAACGCCAGAACCGCTGATTGTGATTGCTGGCCACCCAAATCTGAGGTGAGCCACAACCCTGAAATGAGCCACAACCCTGTGGTGAGCCTCAACCCTGTGGTGAGGGGATTTATCCCCGTTGGGTCGCGAAGCGGCCCTAAAACCTACCACTACGGTCTTTCAGGGGGGACCGGGAAC
>JALYPE010000891.1 GCA_030856525.1 Pseudomonadota bacterium
CCCTGCCCGACTCTGCGCCATGATCGATTAACCGCCGGCCGCGGGCGCGAAGATCGAGCCGAGATAGGCTTCGCTCTCACCCAGGCTGATGCTGTCGTTCAGACCCTGCCGCAGGTATTTGACCAGCTGCGGATGCAAGGCAATCGCCAGATCGGTCTCGCGATCTCCGCCGGGGACGTAGGCGCCCACGCTGATGAGGTCGCGGCTTTGCTGGTAGCGTGACCACAATTGCTTGAAATACTGAGCGCGGTTCATGTGTTCCTGGGTGACCACCGAAGGCATGACCCGGCTGATCGACGCTTCGATATCAATGGCCGGGTAATGACCTTCTTCGGCCAGGCGGCGGGACAACACGATGTGGCCGTCGAGCACGCCTCGCGCCGAATCGGCAATCGGGTCCTGCTGATCGTCGCCTTCGGACAACACGGTATAAAACGCCGTGATCGAACCGCCGCCCTTCTCGGCGTTACCGGCGCGCTCCACCAGCTTTGGCAATTTGGCGAACACCGATGGCGGATAACCCTTGGTCGCTGGCGGCTCACCGATGGCCAAAGCGATCTCTCGCTGGGCCTGGGCAAAACGGGTCAGCGAATCCATGAGCAGCAACACGTTCTTGCCTTTGTCGCGGAAATACTCGGCGATGCGTGTGCAGTACATCGCCGCGCGCAGGCGCATCAACGGCGCATCGTCCGCTGGGGACGCGACAACCACGGCGCGCTTGAGGCCTTCTTCACCGAGGCTGTGCTCGATGAATTCCTTGACTTCGCGACCGCGCTCGCCGATCAGGCCGACGACAATAATGTCGGCCTCGGTGAAGCGCGTCATCATCCCCAACAGTACGCTCTTGCCGACGCCGGTACCGGCGAACAGGCCAAGACGCTGGCCGCGCCCCACCGTCAACAGGCCGTTGATCGAGCGAATACCCACGTCCAGCGGTTCGCTGATCGGATGGCGTTTGAGCGGGTTGATGGTTGGGCCGTCCATCGGCACCCAGTCTTCGGCTTTCATTCCGCCTTTGCCGTCCAGCGCTCGGCCGGCACCATCCAGCACCCGACCGAGCATGCTCATGCCCATCGGCAGTCGCCCTGTGTCGGCCAGCGGTACCACGCGGGCGCCGGGCGCAATGCCGGCGACGCTGCCGACCGGCATCAGGAATACCTTGCTGCCGGAGAACCCCATGACTTCGGCTTCAACTTCAACCGGGTGATAACTGTCGTCGTTAATGACCATGCAGCGGCTGCCCATGGCGGCGCGCAAGCCTTCGGCCTCAAGGGTCAGGCCGACCATACGCAGCAAGCGGCCTTCGAGAATCGGCGCGCCCGCCAGTTCAGTCGCCTCGGCATACGTACCCAGGCGCTTGGCGAAGCTGGTGCGATCAAGGCGCATCAGGGTCGTTCGCTTCTGGCTCGGCAACCGGCCTGGTTTCGATCGGCAATTCAAGGCTGATGTCCGGCGCGGACGGGTTCAGGGACTGTTCGTGCATTTGATCGAACAACTTGTCCATAACGCGAGCAACGCGGGTTTCCACCGTGGCGTCGATGCGGCTGTGTTCGGTTTCAACCCGGCAACCGCCAGGCAGCAAGGCTTCATCCTCGACAATGCGCCAGGTTTCTTCGTGACGCTCGCGCAGGGCTTTGACCTGTTCGAAATCCTGCGGATTGATGAACAGACGCACGTTATTCACGCCCAACGGCAACAGCTTGAGCGCGTCACGCATGACGCTTTCGATCTGCGTCGAGTCGATGGCCAGTTCCCGCTGAATCACCTGTTTGGTGATGTGCTGCACCAGGTCCACCAGCGACCGCTCGATCAGCGTGTCCTGCTCGGCGATCGGTTCGAACAGATGCGCCATCAATTCCTCAAGCGCGGCGATCTTGGTCGCCAAAGCGGCTTCCGCCTCCTGACGAACCTTCAACGTGGTGCTATGAAAACCTTCTTTCTCGCCCACCGCGAAGCCTTCGTTGTAGGCCTCCTGTCGAATGCTTTCGAGTTCTTCAAGGGTCAGTGGCTGGACTTCTTCCAGCGGCACTTCTTCCATCTCAGGCGGCTCGGGCTCGATCTCCGGTTGCGGCTCGGGTTCGGGCACATGCGGATCGAAGCTTGGCAGCGACCAGATATCGAAACCACCGACATCCTTGGCACGGATCAGGTCGGTTTGGGACTCATCGTGTTTGGTCGACATAGTGAACTTAGATCATCTCTTCGCCGCCCTTCCCGCCGAGAACGATTTCTCCGGCTTCGGCCATACGGCGAGCAATGGTGAGGATTTCTTTCTGTGCGGTTTCCACATCGCTGACGCGCACCGGGCCTTTCGCCTCGAGGTCGTCGCGCAGCAGTTCGGCCGCTCGTTTGGACATGTTCTTGAAGATCTTTTCCTTGACGCCTTCGTCGGAGCCTTTGAGGGCCAGCACCAGCACATCGGAGGAGACTTCGCGCAACAGCGCCTGAATGCCGCGGTCGTCGACGTCGGCGAGGTTGTTGAACACGAACATGAGGTCTTCGATCTGACCGGACAGGTCCTCGTCGACTTCGCGGATCGAATCCATCAGCTGACCTTCGATCGAGCTGTCGAGGAAGTTCATGATATCGGCCGCACGCTTGATGCCACCCAGGGTGGTGCGCGAGGCGTTGGAGTTGCCGGAGAACTGCTTCTCGAGAATCTGGTTAAGCTCTTTAAGCGCAGCCGGCTGCACGGTGTTCAGCGACGAGACGCGCAGGATGATGTCCAGACGCACCTTGTGGTCGAAATTGCCGAGCACTTCGCCTGCCTGATCCGGGTCGAGATAGGCCACCACGATCGCCTGGATCTGCGGGTGCTCGTAACGGATCACGTCGGCCACGGCGCGCGGTTCCATCCACTTCAGGCTGTCGAGGCCGCTGGTGTTGCCGCCCAGCAGAATCCGGTCAATCAGGCCGTTGGCCTTGTCTTCACCCAGCGCCTGAGTGAGCATCTTGCGCACGTAGTCGTCGGAGCCGACGCCCAGGCTGGTCTGATCGCCGACGATGTCGACGAACTCGCTCATCACCTGTTCGACCTGTTCGCGGTGCACGTTGCCCATTTGGGCCATGGCCACGCCGACACGCTGGACCTCTTTAGGCCCCATGTGGCGCAACACCTGGGCGGCATCGGTCGAACCCAGCGACAGCAGCAGGATCGCGGCCTTGTCGACTTTGGTCAGTTTTTCGGCAGCGACTCGGTTATCACTCATCAGCGTTAATCCACTCTTTCACGACCTGAGCCACACGACCCGGATCTTCTGCCACCAGACTCTTGATTGCGTTCAACTGCGCGTCATAGCCTTCGCTTGGGCTCGGCAGCAGAATGCTCTGCGGACCGCCGAGGCTGACGCGGTCGTTGGCCAGTTCGCCGTCAAGGCCGCCCATGCCACCAAGCTCGACGTCGCTGCCGATGCCGGCCAACTGCTTGCCTTTGCCGCCACCGGTGATGTTGTTGAGCACCGGACGCAGCACACCGAAAACCAGTACGAGGATGAACAACACACCCAGCACTTGCTTGACGATGTCCCAGAACCACGGCTGGGAGTAGAACGGAATGTCGGCGATCACTTCACCGCGCTCAGCGGAGAACGGCATATTTATCACGCTGACACTGTCGCCACGGCTCGCATCGAAGCCGACGGCGTCCTGTACCAGACGCGTGAAGCGTGCCAGCTCGTCAGCGGTCCATGGCGCGCGGCTGGTTTCGCCGTTGGCCGCGTTGACCTTGACCTGATCATCCACAACCACCGACACCGACAGGCGATTCAAACGGCCCTGCTGTTGTTTGGTGTGGCTGATGGAACGGTCGAGCTCGAAGTTCTTAGTGGACTGCTGACGCTTGTCCGCCGGGTAAGGTGCGAGCATTGGCTGGCCGGTGGCCGGGTCCATGACCTGTTGACCGTTGGCGTCCAGCAGTGGCTGGCCTGGCTGCACCATACCGGCGGCCGCCGTAGCACCACCGGTGGTTTGCGGCGCCGAGGCTGGCGCTGGCGGCTGATTGCTCAGTGCGCCCGGAATACCTTGCGGGCCATTGCTGGTGGTGCGTTGTTCGTTGACCGACTGCTCGCTGCGCAACGCCGGCTGATCCGGGTTGAATTGCTCGGAGGTCGATTCGACGGCGCTGAAATCGACGTCAGCCGAGACCTCGGCTTTGTAGCGATCGTTGCCCAACACCGGCTGCAGAATGTTATGCACGCGCTGGGTCAGCATGCTTTCCATGCGACGGCTGTAATCGAATTGCTTGCCGGCCATGGTCAGTTCGGAGTTCTCCGCCTGATCCGACAGCAGGTTGCCCTTCTGGTCGACCACAGTGATCTGCGATTTGCTCAGCTCAGGCACGCTGGTTGCGACCAGGTTGATGATCGCCACCACCTGACCCGGCTCCAGCGAACGGCCGGAATACAGCTCGACCAGAACCGACGCGCTTGGCTTGCGCTCGTCGCGCACGAACACCGAGCTTTTCGGGATGGCCAGGTGCACCCGCGCACCCTTGACGTTGTTCAGACTGGAAATGGTCCGCGCCAATTCGCCTTCAAGGCCGCGACGATAACGCGTCGCCTCCATGAACTGGCTGGTGCCCAGGCCCTGCTCCTTGTCGAGGATCTCGAAACCGATGTTGCCATCGCTGGGAGTGACACCAGCGCCCGCGAGTTTGAGCCGCGCACGGGACAGGTCTTCGGCCTTGACCAGCAAGGCGCCGGAGTTAGGTTCGACGGTGTAAGGAATATCAGCGGCGGCCAGGGTGTCCATGACCTGTTTGGCGTCCATACCGGCAAGGCTACCGTACAACGGGCGGTAGTCCGGTTGCTGCGACCACAACACGACGGCGAAGCCAATTGCCACGCTCGCAGCCAGGCCGACCAGCAGGCCCACCTGACGCAACATGGTCATCTCGGAGAGGTTTTCCAGGAAGGACAAACCGAACAGCGGCGCTTTGCCGTCTATCGGAGTGGACTTGGCCGGAACATTATCGGCGGCTGCATCTGCCATGACTCAATCTCGTCCTTATACCGGCATCTGCATGATGTCTTGGTAAGCCTGAACCAGTTTGTTACGCACCTGGGTCAGCGCTTGAAAAGACACACTGGCTTTCTGCGAGGAAATCATCACGTCCGTCAGGTCGACGCCGCTTTTGCCAATCTCGAAAGCACTGGACAACTGGCTGGACGCCTGCTGAGTGTCGTTCACTTTATTGACGGCCTGACCGAGCATGTCGGAAAAGCTGCTGCCACTCAATTCAGGGACGGCGGCAGTCGACTTTGGCGCAGACATGGCATCCATTTGCATGGCCCGCATGTCCAGCATCAATCGATTGAATTCAATACCTTGGCTCATGATCTGCTCTCTTTGGCGACCCGCAATTTTTTGACACTCACTCGGCGGGCAATGAGGTGTTAGCAAGACCGGTGCCAGCTCGATGGCAGCGCTGAACAAAAGGCCTGCGGGACGTTGTCGCAGGCCTCGTCAGGTGGCGAACAGATACGCTTCCACATCCATCCCGGCGTCGCGCATTTGCGCCAGTTTGTAACGCAGCGTGCGCGGGCTGATGCCCAGGCGTTCGGCTGCTTCCTTGCGACGACCTCGCTCGGCGCGCAGGGTGTCGATGATCATCTGGAACTCGCGGCGACGCAGGTCATCGCCCAGCGCCCCGGCGGGTTCGGACTCGGCTTGCAGCGCACCCATCGATGCCGGCGCGCCTGGCGACAGAGGTGCAAAGATGACCGGCCCGGTAAGGCAGAAGTCCTGTGGCTGGATCAAACCACCGCGCTGCAGGATGAGCGCGCGCTGAATGGCGTTATCCAGTTCTCGCACATTGCCTGGCCATGGGTAACCAATCAGGCATGCCTGTGCCGCGGGCGATAATTTAGCTGCCGCATGCTTCATTTTATTGACGTGCTTGTTCAAAAGCCGCTCTGCCAGCGGCAGGATATCGGCGGTGCGCTCGCGTAACGGGCGCCAGGCGAGCGGGAATACCGAAAGCCGATAGTAGAGATCTTCGCGAAATCGCCCCGCCGCCACGTCGCCGGCCAGGTCACGGTTGGTGGTTGCAACCACCCGAATATCCAGAGTGATCGGTTTGCGCGCGCCAACACGCTCGACTTCACGCTCCTGCAAAACGCGCAGCAGTTTGGCCTGAAGGCCGAGTGGCATCTCGGAAATTTCATCGAGCAGAATCGTGCCGCCGTCGGCCTGTTCGAACTTGCCGGCCTGGGCCGCAATGGCGCCGGTGAACGAGCCTTTCTCGTGACCGAACAAGGTCGCTTCAAGCATGTTGTCCGGAATCGCCGCGCAGTTGATCGCGATGAACGGCTGGCTGGCGCGATGGGAATGTTGATGGATGTAGCGGGCGAGCACTTCTTTACCGGTGCCGGACTCACCGGAGATCAATACTGTGGAATCACTGCGCGCAACCCGCGCGGCCAGTTCCAGTAACTGCACGCTGGCCGGTTCGAAAGCGATCGGGCCCTCGCACTCCACTGCGCCGAGATTACCCAGCGCATGGCGCGCCACCAGATCGAGCAGTGCTTTGGGCTCGAAGGGTTTGACCAGATAATCCGCTGCGCCCTGGCGCATGGCATCGACTGCGCGCTCGATTGCACCATGTGCCGTCATCAGCAGAACCGGCAGTTGCGGCTGGCGGGCGCGCAATAGGCCAAGCAACTGATGGCCGTCCATGCCGGGCATGTTGACGTCACTGAGCACAAGATTGAAGGCCTCGAAAGCGACTGCTTCCAGCGCTTCTTCTGCGGAACCTACGGCGGTGTAATCGTGGCCGGCAAGCAATAACGTGTCGGCCAATGCTTCGCGTAACGACCGGTCGTCCTCGACCAATAGCACCTTGATTCGCATGTTCACTCCGCAACCTGCGCATGGAGCCGCTCGCTGGAGAAAAGCGGCAGGATCACTTGCGCACACGTGCCGCGACCCGGCCGCGAGCGCATCTGCAATTCGCCCTGATGGGCGCGGGCGACTGCCTTGACCACGGTCAGACCGAGACCGGTGCCGGTGGTTTTGGTAGTGAAAAATGGCTCACCCAATCGGGCCAGTATTTCGCTGTCGATGCCACTGCCGTTATCGCTGACGCTCACACGCAGGGTGTCGCCACGGGTGTAGAGATGAACCTTGAGGCGTAGTTCACCGGCACTGGCCTGGATGGCATTTTCGAGCAGATTGAGAATGGCGCCGACCAGCGTGTCGCGGTTGCACAACAACTCCCCCGCATGACTGTCGCACTGCCAGCGGATCGGCAGATCCTGAACATGGGTCAGGGCCGCCGATTGCAGCGACTGCATCAA
>JALYPE010000894.1 GCA_030856525.1 Pseudomonadota bacterium
AGAATCTCCACTCCGAACGAGATTTACCGATGAACAACGCTTTAAACCAGTTGCAGCCCTACCCGTTCGAGAAGCTCCGCGCCCTGCTCGGCAGTGTCACGCCTAACCCGGACAAACGCCCGATCGCGCTGTCCATCGGCGAGCCCAAGCATCGTTCGCCAAGCTTCGTCGCCGAAGCGTTGGCGAGCAATCTCGATCAGATGGCCGTCTACCCGACCACCCTCGGCGTTCCGGCTTTGCGTGAAGCCATCGCCGCGTGGTGCGAACGTCGCTTCGATGTACCATCAGGCTGGCTCGATCCAGCGCGCAATGTGCTGCCGGTCAACGGCACACGTGAAGCGCTGTTCGCATTTACTCAAACCGTGGTCAACCGTGGCGACGACGCGCTGGTGGTCAGCCCGAATCCGTTCTACCAGATCTACGAAGGCGCTGCGTTCCTGGCCGGGGCCAAACCGCACTACCTGCCGTGCCTGGATGAAAACGGCTTCAACCCGGATTTCGACGCCGTTTCGCCAGACATCTGGAAACGTTGCCAGATCCTGTTCCTGTGCTCGCCGGGCAACCCGACGGGCGCACTGATTCCGGTCGAGACCCTGAAGAAACTCATCGCACTGGCTGACGAACATGACTTCGTGATCGCCGCCGACGAATGCTATAGCGAGCTGTACTTCGACGAACAAACGCCGCCGCCGGGCCTGCTCAGCGCCTGCGTGGAACTGGGTCGCAAGGACTTCAAGCGTTGCGTGGTATTTCACAGCCTGTCCAAGCGCTCCAACTTGCCGGGCCTGCGCTCGGGGTTCGTCGCCGGTGATGCCGACATTCTCAAAGGCTTCCTGCTCTACCGCACCTACCACGGGTGTGCGATGCCGGTGCAGACGCAACTGGCCAGCGTTGCCGCATGGAATGACGAGACACACGTGCGCGCCAATCGTGACCTGTATCGCGAAAAATACGACGCCGTACTGAAAATTCTCAGCCCGGTGATGGACGTGCAGCGACCGGATGGCGGTTTTTATCTGTGGCCGAATGTGAACGGCGATGACGAAGCGTTCTGCCGTGATCTGTTTGTTGAAGAACATGTGACGGTAGTGCCGGGTTCTTACCTCTCCCGTGAAGTCGACGGTTTTAACCCCGGTGCCGGCCGCGTGCGACTGGCACTGGTTGCACCGCTGGCTGAATGTGTTGAGGCGGCAGAACGTATTCGCCAATTCATAAAGCGCCATCATTGATCAAGCGGACCCGCACTGTGCAATGCAGTGCGGGTCATTTTTGGCACCTCGCAACAACAACTAACAAACAGTAACTTTACGCCTTACCGCACGCGCAACTAATCTCTTGTGAAACCAGTGACTATTCATACGACACTAATAACAAGGACGTAGACATGCCGCTTCCCGAACCCTGCAAAACAATTAATACTTTCGACGAACAAGCTTCTTATGAAGTGGCCATCAAAGAAAACCCTGACAATAAAAACATCATCTCAACGGGCGGCCGACAAAAACGCGGCGTCGCTGTGCACAGTAAGTTCTGGGCCAGCCACAGGACACTCAAAGTCGCCTTTCTCAACCCGCCCTCCGCTGCACACCGCCAGGCCGCGATAAACGCCATCAAGCAATGGCAGCCCTCAATAAACCTCACACTCGAATTCGTAGACGACGCTCTTGGTGATATAAGAATTACCATGGAACCACCCCTGAACTATTCGGCCATAGGCACTGATGCCTGCCTGAGAGGGCCCACAGAGAATACGATGAACATTGGAACCGAGCTGTCCCACCCAGGGTTTGAAAGTACGGTTTTTCACGAGTTCGGTCATGCACTGGGCCTCCAGCATGAGCACTTGCACCCTAAAGCCAATATTCCGTGGAACAAGCCGAGCGTTTATCATTTTTATTTGACCCGATACAACTGGTCGAAAGAAGAAGTCGACCACAACCTGTTCAAAACACTTGAAACAGCAACGACGCGAACTACACCCTATGACCCAACTTCAATCATGCACTATCCGATAGCAAACGAACTGACACTGGGCGACTGGTCGGTGGGTAAAAATACACAAATCAGTCAAAACGACCGGCGATTGATGCGCAAGATATATCCAAAATAACGCCATTCATTTAAGCCATCCTGTGAACGCCGCTATTTGACTTGCCCCAGGTTCGCCTCGCTCAGATCAAGTTCACCCAGCACCTCGCGCAGCACGTCATCTCCAATCTGGTGAAGTCGGCTGAGTTTATATAACTCCAGGCGTTGCGCCCGCAGCGCCTTGAGCCGCAGGCGCCGTTCCAGCAAATCCATCTGGAATGCCAGCGCCTGGGCTTCGGCGGAATCGTTGAACACCTCTAGCTGATGCCGGTATTCGGACATGATCCGAGCCTTTAGCTCAGTGGCCAATGCGGCCTCGGCGGCATCCTGGGGTTTGCCCTCCTCGGCTTCCAATGCATGAATCGCAGCTTCGGCAGTCTTGCGCCAGGCATCGCGCACTTCCCCGCGTCGCTGGTCGTCCGGGCTTGTGTGGATGCCGCGCAACAACATCGGTAACGCGATACACGCAGCAATCAAGGACAAAAGAATCACCCCGGCAGCGATGAAAATCAGCAAATCGCGCTCAGGAAACGCAGCGCCGCCCATCAGCATCGGCACCGACAACACGCCGGCCAACGTCACCGCCCCGCGCACGCCGCCCACGGTCAGCAACCAGCACGATCGCGCGATCGGCACTTGCGTCACCTGCCCCTTGCCGCGCAGACGTCGCAGCAGCATCGACAGGCGCCAGATGCTTTGTACCCAGATGAATCGCAACACCAGCAACACCAGAAAAATCGCCAGTACATCCAGGCAGCGGTACAGCAATGTCGGCCACAAGGACGTCTCGTGGCTGACCACCGCTTTGATGATGTCCGGCAATTGCAGGCCCAGCAGCAGGAAGATCAGACCGTTGAAAGCGAATTCCAGCAGCGACCAGACGCTGCGATTCAGCAGCCGGGTGCTGGTCTGGCGCGGCAGCAAATCAAGCCAGCTCTGCATCATCCCTGCGGCGACGGCCGACAGGATGCCCGAGGCGCCGAGGCGTTCGGCCAGCACATAGGCGGCGAACGGCAGCAGCAACATGAACACTACGTGGGTCGCCGGATCGTCCCAGC
>JALYPE010000039.1 GCA_030856525.1 Pseudomonadota bacterium
CTTGAGCGGCAACTCACTGGTTTCCAACAAATTTCTCGCGCAATCGATGCGCGCGCTCTGGAGGAATTCCATTGGTGTCATGTTCACTTCTCGAGCGAACATCCTCGCGAAATGCCGGGTACTCATGGTGGCCAAACCGGCCATGCGCTCAATCGTGAACGCTTCACCGAGATGTTCGAGCACGTAATTCTGCACCCGCGTGACCGGCGTTTCGTGAGGGGCCACCGCGGCCGTCAACGGACTAAACTGTGCCTGCCCGCCTTGGCGTTTCATCACCACCAGCAAGACTTTGGCGATGTCCTGAGCGACTTTTTTGCCATGGTCTTGAGCAACCACGGCGAGTGCCAGGTCGATGCCGGCAGTGACTCCGCCGGATGTGATCAGGTTGCGGTCCTGCACGTAGATCTGGTCGGTTTCGACGCTGGCCTTGGGGAAACCCTTGATCAGACGCTCGGTGTAATGCCAGTGCGTGGTCACGCGGTAGCCGTCAAGCAAACCGGCGTGCCCGAGCACGAAGGCACCGGTGCAGATCGAGCCGTAGCCACCGGCGCGGCTGACGGCGCTCTGCAACCAGGTCAGCAGCGGCGGGTGTCGTTCGTTGTAAGCGCCGGGACCGCCGGGCACCAGTAGCAAGTCATAACGCTCGTTGGCCTGATCGATGTGCACATCGGCCTGCACGTTGACGCCGTTGGACGCCCGCAACGGCCCCGGCTCGGTGCCGATGGTCGTGAGTTGGTAATGCTCGCTCGGCGGCAGGTAACGATTGGCGATGGAAAAAACCTCCATCGGCCCGGCCATGTCGAGCAGGAGAAAGTCGGGGAACAGCACCATTGCCACGGTTTTCATGGATTAGAAGTCACAGGAGTCAAAAAATAGGCACGCGAGTTTATGGGGTACGGGCATTATCGCTTAATTCGCAAAACACGGTGGGACACTGCCTAACTGTCAATCTGAACGGGACAGTATTTCAATTTTCATCTACTTATTGCATCCACCAGTAACCATTAACCTTCTCCTCACTCGGACGAATCAACGTCCCCAAGGGAGATTTCATCATGCTGACTCTTCGCAAAGCTTCTGATCGCGGTGCGGCCAATCACGGTTGGTTGAAGTCGTTCCACACCTTTTCCTTCGCCAACTACCGCAACCCGAAAGAGCAGGGTTTTTCCGACCTGTTGGTGATCAACGACGACCGTGTCGCGGCGGGTAAAGGTTTTGGTCAGCACCCGCACCGCGACATGGAAATTTTCTCCTACGTGCTCGAAGGTGCTCTGGAACATAAAGACACGTTGGGTACCGGCTCGGTGATTCGTCCCGGCGATGTGCAACTGATGAGCGCCGGCAGCGGCGTGGCGCACAGCGAGTACAACCATTCGCAGACGCGCCCGGTGCATTTCCTGCAAATCTGGATCGTGCCGGACATCAGCGGCGCAAAGCCGCGTTATCAGCAGGAACATTTCAGTACGCAGAAAAAACGTGGCCGCTTGCAGTTGATCATTTCGCCCGACGGCGATAAGGGCTCGCTGCAAGTGCGCCAGGATGCCCGGGTTTACGCGGCGCTGATCGACGGCAAGGAAAGCGCCACGCTCGAACTGGCGGCCAATCGTTATGCCTACGTGCACGTGGCACGCGGTAGCGTTGAACTTAACGGCGTGCAGTTGCAGGAAGGCGACGGCGTGCGGTTGCGGCAGGAACAGGTATTGACGTTGAGTAACGGCGTGGATGCCGAAGTGCTGGTGTTTGACTTGCGCCCACAGGAATTGCCGGAAATGCCGTGACGCTGGAGATCAAAAGATCGCAGCCTCGCTTCGCGAGACAGCTCCTGCGCAGATCTGGGCATGCCTGTAGGCGCTGTCGAGCGAAGCCTGCAATCTTTTGATCGACTGCGCCATTGCGTGGTCCCAGTTAATTGAACGCCTCACAACAGGACTGCGAAATGACTCTGCCCCAAACCATGACCCTGATTGAAATCACCGAACCCGGCGGGCCCGAAGTACTGAAGCCGCGTCAGGAACCGGTGCCCGTCGCGGATGCGGGCGAAGTGCTGATTCGCGTACACGCCGCCGGGGTCAATCGCCCCGACGTCATTCAGCGCACCGGCAAGTACCCGATGAAACCGGGCATGAGCCCGATTCCCGGTCTGGAAGTGGCCGGTGAAGTGGTGGCCATCGGCAAGGGTGTGAGCGAATTCATTATCGGCGACCGTGTCTGCGCCCTGACCAACGGCGGCGGTTACGCACAATATTGCGTCGCGCCGGCCAGCCAGACCCTGCCGATTCCGGACGGCATGGAGTGGGTGCAAGCGGCGGCCGTCCCGGAAACTTTCTTCACGGTGTGGGCGAATCTGTTCGACATCGGCGGCGCCAGCAAAGGCCAGCTTGCGTTGGTTCACGGTGGCACCAGCGGCATCGGCACTACTGCGTTGATGCTGTGCCGCGAATTCGGCGTCAAAGCGTTCGCCACAGCGGGCAGCGAGGAAAAGTGTGCGGCGATCCGCCAGTTGGGCGCCGAAGCGATCAATTATCGCGACGAAGATTTTGTGGAGGTGTTGAAGAAAAAAACCGCCGGCAAGGGCGTCAATGTCATTCTCGACATCATGGGCGGCTCTTATCTGAACCAGAACATCGCGGCGCTGGGGATGGATGGCCGTCTGGTGATGTTGGGGTTTCTTGGCGGCGCGCACGCCAAAGACATCGACCTGATGGCGATTCTGGGCAAACGCGCCACAATCACCGGATCGCTGATGCGCTCCCGCACCCGCGAAGAGAAAGCCTCGATCGCCGAGCAGTTGCGCGAGTACGTCTGGCCGGTGCTCGCCGCCGGGCGTTGCCTGCCGATTATTGACAAGGTGTTCCCGCTGGCCGATGCCGCACAGGCCCATGCGCGGATGGAGGCCGGTGATCACATTGGCAAGATTGTGTTGCAGGTGGATTAACTGTTTTGAACTGGCGGAGAGCTCGACCGTGTCAGCTCTGCCAATTTGGGGCCGCTTCGCGAACCAACGGGGCGGTGCGGTCGCAAAAAAAGCACGGCTGTCGCAATTTTCCCTGCGCTTCCCACGCATCTGTTAAAAACCGGACTTCAGTCATCCAACGGTAACTCGCCCAATGCCCCGTCCCCTCCTCACCCGCCTGCGCCAACGCTGGTTGACGCTGACGTGCATGGCCGCGCTGATTGTCGGCCTGCCCGTGGGGTGTGGTGTGCTGGAGCAGACAGAACGCGAGTTGCTGTTTCGCATCGAGCCGGGTACGGCCCGTTGGTATCGCGGGTTGCCTGCAGACGTTCAGGAGTTCGACATCAAACCGGCCGATTTCAAGGCCGGACAAAACCTGCATGCCTGGTGGTGGCCGGCGGCACGCCGCGATGCGCCGTCAATCCTCTACCTGCACGGCGTACGCTGGAACCTCACGGGCCATACGTTCCGTATCGAGCAGTTGCGCGCCATGGGTTATTCGGTGCTGGCCATCGACTACCGCGGTTTTGGCCAGAGCAAAGGCGATCTGCCGTCGGAAGCCAGTGTCTACGAGGACGCGCGCGTTGCCTGGGAACGTTTCACGCAGATGCAACCGGACGCGAGTAAACGCCTGATC
>JALYPE010000059.1 GCA_030856525.1 Pseudomonadota bacterium
GAACTGATCACCCGCAATCACGCCGGGATCCTTCTGCAAAGCTTGCCGGTGCGCGGCCGAGCGGTAGGCTTTGTAGGCCTCGCGCAACAAACCGGCGTCCTCGGCGGGCATCAGCCCTTCCTGCTCCAGCTCTTCCAGAATGCGAATGTTATCTGTCCAGCGCAGCAATGGCGGGTGTGTTTGCGACCACGCCAGGGCCGCGTATTGCACCATAAATTCAATATCGACGATACCTCCGGCGTCCTGCTTGAGATCGAACCGCGCCGTGGCCTCGAAGGCATTTGCCCCGGTGCCGGCCGCGGTGCTCTTTGTGCCGAGGTTATCGCGCATCTTCGCGCGCATCTCGCTGACCTCCTGACGCAGCGTCGGCAAATCTCGCGACCGGCCCAATATCGCCGCTCGAACTTTCTCGAACGCCTGACCGACATCCCGACTTCCGACCAGCACCCGCGCGCGAACAAGCGCCTGATGCTCCCAGGTCCAGGCTTCATTTTCCTGATAGCGGGCAAACGCTCCGAGCGAGCTGACCAACAGCCCGGAGGCACCGGACGGCCGCAGACGCATGTCGACTTCGTACAACTGGCCGGAGTTGGTCTGGGCTGTCAGCAAGTGAATGATTCGCTGCCCCAGCCGGTTGAAAAATTGCGCGCCGTCGATTGGCTTGGGACCATCGGTTTCGGCCTGCGGATCGCCGTCGTGAATGAACACCAGATCCAGGTCCGAGCCATGCCCCAGCTCCAGCCCGCCGACCTTGCCGTAACCGACAACGATGAAGCCCGGATCACAAAACGTACCGTCGGTGCGCAGTGGCGTGCCGTATTTGGCCACGGTCTGCCGCCATGCCAACGCCATCACCTGTTCGAGAATGGCTTCAGCGAGCCAGGTCAGGTAATCGCTGACTTTCATCAACGGCAGGCTGCCGGCGATTTCCGAGGCAGCAACGCGCAAACGGTGCGCCAGTTTGAAATGGCGCAGGGCTTCCATTTGCTGTTCGAGGTCATCTTCGGGAATCCGCGTCAGGCGCTCGCGCAACTCGGCGGCCAGCTCCGGCGCCAAGGGCGGCTTGAACAACCGACCTTCATTGAGCAATTCGTCGAGCAGCAGCGGGAAGCGGGTAATCTGCTCGGCAATCCACGGGCTCGCGGCGCACAAGGTCAGCAAGCGTCGCAGTGCGCCGGGATTCTCGGTCAGCAATACCAGGTACGCAGAACGCCGGGCGACCGCTTCAACCAACGGCAGAACGCGCTCCAGCACCAGATCGGGGTTGGCGTGTTCCACGGCCTGAGCCAGCAAGCGAGGGATGAACGCGTCCAGTCGCTCGCGCCCCAGACGTTGCATGGCGCGCAACTGCGGGCTGGCGCGCAGTCCGGCCAAGGCTTTCAGCGCCTTGGTCGCATCGACGAAACCGCCCTCGCCCAACTGGCGGCAGGCGGCTTCTTCATCCTGAGCCTCTTCCCACAAAGGTAGCCATTCACCGCCGACCACGACTTCGCTCTCGGCACCCTCTTCTTCGTCCGGATCGGCAATCACCTGGCCGAAATGCCACGCCACGCGACCGCGCCAATGCATCAGTCGCTCGTGGAAAGCGGGCCAATCGGCAAAGCCCAGCATGAACGCAATGCGCGCCTGATCCTCTGCGCCATCCGGCAGCATCTGGGTCTGGCGATCGGCAATCGCCTGGATCGCGTGCTCGGTGTAACGCAGGAATTCATAGCCTTCGCGCAGCTCGCTCACCACCGCTGGCGGCAGGTAACCCTGACCTTCCAGCGTGCTCAGCACTTTTAATAGCGGGCGCTGCTGCAGGCTGAGGTCGCGACCACCGTGGATCAACTGGAATGCCTGGGCGATGAATTCCACCTCACGAATGCCACCCGAGCCGAGCTTGATATTGTCGGCCATGCCCTTGCGCCGCACTTCCTGCTGGATCAACTGCTTCATGGTGCGCAGCGCTTCAATGGCGGAAAAATCAAGATAACGCCGGTAAACGAACGGACGCAGCATGTCTTGCAGTTGCGCACCGGCGACCTGATCGCCGGCGACCACCCGCGATTTGATCATCGCGTAACGTTCCCAGTCGCGGCCCTGATCCTGGTAGTACTGCTCAAGTGCATTGAAGCTGAGCACCAGCGCTCCGGATGAGCCGTAAGGGCGCAGGCGCATGTCGACGCGAAAGACGAAACCGTCGACCGTCATCGGGTCCAGCGCCTTGATCAGCCTTTGGCCGAGACGGATGAAAAACTCCTGGTTATCCAGCGAGCGCTTCACGCCGACGGTTTCGCCGCCCTCGGGGTAGGCGAAAATCAAATCAATGTCGGACGACAGGTTCAGCTCGACCGCGCCCAGCTTGCCCATGCCGAGGATGACCATTTGCTGCGGTTCACCACTGCGC
>JALYPE010000354.1 GCA_030856525.1 Pseudomonadota bacterium
CACCGCTTTCGCGAGCAAGCCCGCTCCCACAGGGATCTGCGCCAACCATCATTTTTTGCCAATTCCTATAACAAGAAACCGGAGAACAACCATGGCGTTAAGCGTGTTCGACCTGTTCAAGATTGGCATCGGCCCCTCCAGTTCCCACACCGTCGGCCCGATGCGCGCTGCCGCGCGTTTCGTCGAAGGCTTGCGCCGTGAAAGTCTTCTGGCCGCCACCGCCAGCGTCAAAGTCGAGCTTTACGGCTCGCTCGGCGCTACCGGTAAAGGCCACGGCAGTGACAAGGCTGTGTTGCTCGGCCTGGAAGGCGAACATCCCGACACCGTGGACACGGAAACCGTCGCCGCGCGTCTCCAGGACATTCGCGGCAACGGCCGTCTGAACCTGCTCGGCGAACACGGCATCGCCTTCAATGAGAAAGAACACCTGGCGATGATTCGCAAACCGTTGGCTTATCACCCCAACGGCATGATCTTTCGCGCATTCGATGCGGCGGGATTACAGATTCGCAGCCGCGAGTATTACTCGGTGGGCGGCGGCTTTGTGGTCGATGAAGACGCGGCCGGGGCTGATCGCATCGTTGAAGATACGACGCCGCTGACCTTCCCGTTCAAAAGTGCCAAGGACCTTCTCGTTCATTGCACCACTTACGGCCTGTCGATCAGCCAAGTGATGCTGACCAACGAAAGTGCCTGGCGCCCGGAGGCGGAAACCCGCGCCGGCCTGCTGAAAATCTGGCAGGTCATGCAGGACTGCGTCACTGCTGGATGCCGCAACGAAGGCATCCTGCCAGGCGGTCTCAAGGTCAAACGGCGCGCCGCTGCGCTGCATGCACAACTGTGCAAGAACCCGGAATCGGCACTGCGCGATCCATTGTCCGTGCTGGACTGGGTCAACCTCTACGCGCTGGCGGTCAACGAAGAAAACGCCAACGGCGGACGCGTGGTCACCGCGCCCACTAACGGTGCGGCCGGGATCATTCCGGCAGTACTGCATTACTACATGCGCTTCATCCCCGGCGCGAACGACGACGGCGTGGTGCGGTTTTTACTGACTGCGGCAGCCATCGGCATTCTGTACAAGGAAAACGCCTCGATCTCCGGCGCCGAAGTCGGTTGTCAGGGCGAGGTCGGCGTCGCCTGCTCGATGGCAGCCGGCGCTCTGTGCGAAGTGCTTGGCGGCAGCGTGCAGCAGGTGGAAAACGCTGCGGAAATCGGCATGGAACACAACCTCGGCCTGACCTGCGACCCGATTGGCGGGCTGGTGCAAGTGCCCTGCATCGAACGCAACGCCATGGGCTCGGTCAAGGCCATCAATGCCGTGCGCATGGCCCTGCGCGGCGACGGTCAGCACTTCGTCTCGCTCGACAAGGTCATTCGCACCATGCGCCAGACCGGCGCCGACATGAAAAGCAAATACAAGGAAACCGCCCGTGGCGGTTTGGCGGTCAACATTATCGAGTGCTGATGCGCGCTCACTGCATCTGCACACTTTTTCAGGAGCTGGATATGTCCACCGAACAATTGTTGAAAACCCCGTTGCATGCACTGCACATCGAACTCGGCGCCCGCATGGTGCCGTTTGCAGGCTATGACATGCCCGTGCAGTACCCGCTGGGCGTCATGAAAGAGCACCAGCACACCCGTGATCAAGCCGGGTTGTTCGATGTGTCGCACATGGGCCAGATCCGCCTGACCGGTGCCAACGCCGCCAAAGCTCTGGAAACCCTGGTGCCGGTGGACATTATTGATCTGCCAGTGGGTATGCAGCGTTACGCGATGTTCACCAACGAAAACGGCGGCATCCTCGACGACCTGATGGTCGCCAACCTGGGTGACGATGAATTGTTTCTGGTGGTTAACGCGGCGTGCAAGGATCAGGACCTGGCGCACCTGCAACAACACATCGGCGAACACTGCACCATCGAGCCGCTGTTCGAGGAGCGGGCGCTGCTGGCCTTGCAAGGCCCGGCCGCCGTCAAGGTCCTCGCCCGTCTGGCACCGGAAGTG
>JALYPE010000094.1 GCA_030856525.1 Pseudomonadota bacterium
GGGGCGATGAGAGCGTTTACGTTAATGGCCGCTACGTGTTGGCAGTCGACGATGGCAATGCCTACCTCGCCGCTGGGCTGGCCGGGATGGGCGTGTTGTGGTTGCCCGACTACATGTCCAGGGCGCACGTCGCGCGGGGCGAACTGGTGCAGTTGTTCGAGGACTGGCGACTCGATCCGATGCCCATGTACGTAGCCTTTCCGCCCAATAGGCACATCAGCATCAAACTGCGCGTGTTCATCGACTGGATCGCCGAGTTGATGGAGCAACACGCCCCGGTCACTGATCGCCGGGCGCTTTGACAGCCGCCGTGCTGTTACGCAAGGTCAACTCGAATGGCAGGATCACATGCCGTTGTTCAAGCGGCTTTTTCTCGATCAGCGCGATCAGCATTTGCACGGCTTTCTGCCCAAAACGTTCAGCCGGTTGCGCAATGGTCGTCAGCGGCGGGTCGCAATATTGCGCGAAAGGAATGTCGTCGAAGCCCACCAACGAAATGTCCTCGGGCACGCGCAGGCCCCATTGCTTGATGCGCTTTAACGCGCCGATGGCCATTTCATCGTTTTCACAGAACAGTGCAGTAGGACGGTCGGAGAGGGCGAGCATTTCAGTGGCGCCGTCCTGGCCGGCCTTCAAAGTGAAATCGCCGTGGCAGATCAGACCGGTGTCGCTGGCGATACCCGCCGCGCGCAACGCGTCCTGATAACCGGCCACGCGGTCGCGGGTCAGCGGGCTGCTTTTGGGGCCTTTGATCAGGCCGATCCGGCGGTGGCCCAGTTCAATCAAATGCTCGGTCATCGCCTTGGCGGCGGCGCGGTTGTCGAGACTGATGGTGGGGTGGCGGCCGCCCTGGATCACTTCGCAGGCATTGACGATAGGTGGGGTTTCGGCGCTGGGGAAGGGCGTTTCGAACGGGTCATAGGCGCGCAACTGAATCACGCCGTCGGCCTGATGGGCGTACACCAGCTCGGCGAATTCCCGTTCGATTTCTTCGCGCCCCTGAGTGTCGCACAGCAGCAGCCGATAGCCGGCGAGCTGGGCGGCCTGTTGCGCACCGCTAATCACCCGGGCAAAAAACGTATTGGCGATGGCCGGCACCAGGATCACCAGATTGCCGGTGCGCCGCGAGCGAAACTGCACGGCCATCAGATTCGGTCGGTAGCCGGCCTGTTCCACGGCGGCATTGACCTTGTCCCGCGTCTCCGGGAGCACCCGTTCCGGCGATTTCAGGGTTCGCGACACTGTCGCCACCGAGACCCCGGCAAGCCGGGCTACTTCACGGATATTGGACAAGATCACCTCGTTGATCACAGTGCGGCTGGCGAGTTTAACGCAGCAACACAAAAGCCTGAAATGTGCCGGCGTTGGTCAGCCGGTGTTTGACACCCCGTAAAACTCAGCTTAAATTTCGCTCATGATGTAACCGGTTACATCGTAGTGAATCTTAAGCCTGAAACTGCCGGCAAAACAGAGAAGCGTTGCGATGAATGTTCCAGTGGCAAAAATAAGAATCGGTTTTGTCGGCGGTGGTGAAGGCGCCTTCATCGGCCAGGCACATCGTCAGGCGGCCGGTCTCGACGGGCGTTTCGAGCTGGTGTGCGGGGCGTTCAGTCGCGACACGCGCAACAACCTAAACACCGGTGCGTTGCTTGGGCTCCAGGCGTCGCGCTGTTACAGCGATTGGCAGCACATGCTTGATGGTGAATCCGCGCTGCCGGCCGGGCAGCGCATGGAACTGCTGATTATCGTCACGCCCAATCACCTGCACGCACCTATTGCCACTCAGGCATTGAAAGCGGGCTTCCACGTGTTCAGCGAAAAACCGGCGGCGCTGAACCTGGCCGAGGTGATTGCGCTGAAAACAGTGGTGCAAGACAGCCAACGTCTTTATGGGCTGGCCCATACCTACCTCGGTTACCCGATGGTCTGGCAAGCACGGCAGATGGTTCGCGATGGCGCGGTCGGCACCTTGCGCAAGGTCATCGTCGAATACCCGCAAGGCTGGCTGAGCGAGGATGTCGCAGGGCAGGGCAACAAGCAGGCCGGCTGGCGCGACCAGCCGGAGCTGTCCGGTCTGGGCGGTTGCATTGGCGACATCGGCACTCACGCTTTTTCCCTGGCCGAATTCGTCGCGAACCAACCGGTAACGCAGTTGTGCGCGATGCTCAATACGCATCTGGCCACCCGACAACTGGACGATGACGCTGCCATGCTGCTGAGGATGGCTGACGGCGCGAGCGGTGTGCTGATCGCCAGCCAGGTCTGCGCGGGCGAAGAAAACCCGTTGAAGATCCGTGTCTATGGCGACAAGGGCGGCCTCGAATGGCGTCAGGAAGAACCGGCGAGCCTGATCCATCGGTCCCTCGATCAGCCGATGCGCGTGCTGCGTTCCGGTGTCGGCCAGCCGTGGCTGTGTGACGCCGCAACCCAGCGCATGCGCCTGCCCGCCGGCCATCCCGAAGGTTATCTGGAGGCCATGGCCAATCTCTACGGCGATTTCGCCACCGCCATTCGCAGCAACGTCACTGGCAATGAAGCGCCCGGCGTACCCGGCATCGAAGTCGGCTTACGCGGCATGGCCTTCATCGAAGCGGCAATCGCCAATCATCGTGGCGACACCAAGTGGACCGACCTGGTCTGCCCACCAAGCACCCGGAGCACTCAACCGTGAACGTCACTTCCCAGCCAGGCCTGCGCGGCCCGGGGATTTTTCTCGCGCAATTCATGTCCGCCGAAGCGCCCTTCGACACCCTGAGCAATATCGCTCACTGGGCCGCTTCACAAGGCTACAAGGCGATTCAGCTGCCAACGCTGGGCACGCAATTCATCGACCTCGCCCGTGCTGCCGACAGCCAGGACTACTGCGATGAACTGAAAGCCGTGTGCGCGCAGGCCGGTGTCGAAATCAGTGAATTGTCGACGCACCTTCAGGGCCAACTGGTGGCGGTGCATCCGGCGTTTGACGCTCTGTTCGATGACTTCGCCCCGGCGCATTTGCGCGGCCAGCCGCACGCTCGGACCGAATGGGCAATCGACCAGCTGAAGCTGGCAGCGCGTGCCAGTCAGCGCTTGGGATTGACCGCGCACGCGACGTTTTCCGGGGCGCTGCTGTGGCCCTACCTGTACCCGTGGCCGCAGCGGCCAAGCGGCTTGGTCGAGCAGGGCTTTGCGGAATTGGCCAAGCGTTGGCTGCCGATTCTCGACTGCTTCGAAGAGGCCGGCGTTGACCTGTGCTATGAAATCCACCCCGGCGAAGACTTGCATGACGGCGCCTCGTTCGAGCGTTTCCTCGAGGCGGTCAACCACCATCCACGCGCCGCGATCCTGTACGACCCGAGTCACCTGCTGCTGCAGCAAATGGACTACCTGGGCTTCATTGATCGCTACCACCAGCGGATCCGCATGTTCCACGTCAAGGACGCGGAATTCCGCCCCGACGCGCGCTCCGGTGTGTATGGCGGTTATCAAGGCTGGGTCGACCGTCCGGGGCGCTTCCGCTCGCTGGGCGATGGCCAGATCGACTTCAAGTCCATCTTCAGCAAACTCACCCAATACGATTTCGCCGGTTGGGCAGTGCTGGAGTGGGAGTGTTGCCTGAAGGACTCCGCGCAGGGCGCTGCGCAAGGGGCTGCGTTCATCGAGCAACACATGATCAACAAGACGCAAAAAGCCTTCGATGATTTTGCCAGCGTGCAATCCGACGAAGGTTTCAATCGACGTTTGCTGGGATTGCCCGACGCCTGACGGGCGCCGCAATCATTATTCCCCAACAACAAAAACAATAAGACGGTGACCCGTTATGACCACGATGTCCGCGCGATTGAGCGCCATGATGTTCCTGCAGTTCTTTATCTGGGGCGGCTGGTTCGTCACCCTCGGGACCTTCCTCGCCAGCAATCTGGGCGCCACTGGCGGGCAGATCGGCATGGCATTCTCGACCCAGTCCTGGGGCGCGATCCTCGCGCCGTTCGTCATCGGTCTGATCGCTGACCGGTTTTTCAATGCCGAACGGATCCTCGCTTTACTGCATCTGGTGGGCGCGGTGCTGCTATATCAGCTCTACAAAGCGCCGGACTTCAGCACCTTTTATCCGTTCGTGCTGGCCTACATGATGATCTACATGCCGACCCTGGCCCTGGTGAACTCGGTCGCGTTCCGCCAGATGAGCGACCCGGCGACGGAGTTTTCGCGCATCCGTGTATGGGGCACCATCGGCTGGATCGTGGCCGGCGTGGTGATCAGTTTTGTCTTCGCCTGGGACTCGCAAGCGGCCATTTCGTCAGGCGGTTTGCGCAATACTTTTTTGATGTCGGCGATTGCCTCGCTGCTATTGGGTCTGTACAGCTTCACCCTGCCGCGCACCGCACCGTTGCAGCCTGAGACCGGCAGCGGCGGGCTCAAGCAAATGCTTGGCCTGGACGCCTTGGGTTTGCTCAAGGATCGCAGTTACCTGGTGTTTTTCATTGCGTCGATCCTGATCTGCATTCCGCTGGCGTTTTATTACCAGAACGCCAACCCGTTCCTGGCGGAGATCGGCGTGACCAACCCGACGGCGAAGATGGCCATCGGGCAGGTCTCCGAAGTGCTGTTCATGTTGCTGTTGCCGCTGTTCATCCACCGTTTCGGCATCAAGATGGCGTTGCTGGTGGGCATGCTGGCGTGGGCGCTGCGCTATGTCCTGTTCGCGTTCGGCAACAACGGTGACCTGGCCTTCATGCTGTTTACCGGCATCGCGCTGCATGGCATCTGCTACGACTTCTTTTTCGTCTCGGGGCAGATTTACACCGATGCAAAAGCGTCGGAACGCTTCAGAAGCTCCGCTCAAGGGCTGATTACCCTGGCGACTTATGGCCTGGGCATGCTGATCGGTTTTTGGGTCGCCGGGCAGGTTACCGACCACTACGCGATGACTGACGGCCATGACTGGAAGAGCATCTGGCTGTTCCCGGCGGGTTTTGCCCTGGCTATATTTTTCTGTTTCGGCCTGGCATTCAAAGGGCGCGAGGCGAAAGTAGTGCAGTCGAGCATTTGAGCTTGCCGCTTGAAATCAGCCTTGTCGCGTCGAAATCGGCCCTTTTCCGGACGATGACCCACATTTGCCCATGATGGCGAGTGGATATCTGGCAGAACATGATTATGCTTCCTTCAAAGGCTTTGCAGCGATGCAAGGCCTTTTGGCTGTTTCCATGCTTCGCGCTCACCGTAATCCGATGACATCAGCCCTGGGGCCTGGGTGCGGCAAATGGTAGTGAGGTACTCCGGCCTACAACAAGAAAGACGGAGATGACCCATGGCCGCAATTGACAACGCTTCTGCAGGCAGCACGCCCAAACACACGATTACCAAAGAGGAGCGCAAGGTCATCTTTGCCTCGTCTTTGGGCACGGTGTTCGAGTGGTACGATTTCTACCTGTACGGTTCCCTCGCGGCGATCATCGCCAAACACTTCTTTGCCGGCGTCAATGAGACAACGGCGTTCATCTTTGCGCTGCTGGCCTTTGCAGCAGGTTTCGCGGTGCGACCCTTCGGTGCCATCGTGTTCGGCCGGCTGGGCGACATGATCGGGCGCAAGCACACCTTTCTGATCACCATTGTGATCATGGGCGTCTCCACCGCCATCGTCGGTTTTCTACCGGGGTACGCGACAATAGGCGTCGCGGCGCCGATCATCCTGATCACCCTGCGCTTGCTGCAGGGCCTGGCGCTCGGTGGCGAATACGGTGGCGCGGCGACCTACGTGGCCGAGCATGCACCCAAGGGCCGACGCGGGTTTTTCACTTCGTGGATTCAAACCACCGCCACCCTTGGCCTGTTCATGTCGTTGCTGGTGATCCTCACCTGCCGCACCATTCTGGGCACTGAAGCCTTCGAGGCGTGGGGCTGGCGGATACCGTTCCTGCTGTCGATCCTGCTGCTGATCGTCTCGGTGTACATCCGGCTGCAACTGAGCGAGTCGCCGGTGTTCCTGAAAATGAAAGCTGAAGGCAAGTCGTCCAAGGCGCCGCTGACCGAGTCGTTCGCCCGCTGGGACAACCTGAAAATCGTCATCATGGCGTTGCTTGGCGGCACCGCAGGCCAGGCCGTCGTGTGGTACACCGGGCAGTTCTATGCGCTGTTCTTCCTGCTGCAAACGCTGAAGATAGACGCACAAACCGCCAACCTGCTGATCGCCGGGTCGTTGCTGATCGGCACGCCGTTCTTCGTGATTTTCGGCAGCCTGTCGGACCGCATCGGGCGCAAGGGCATCATCATGGCCGGCTGCATTCTCGCGGCGCTGACCTACTTCCCGATCTTCCATGCGCTGACCCAGTACGGTAACCCCGATGTGTTCACTGCGCAGGCGAAGAACCCGGTGACGGTGATCGCTGATCCCAACCAGTGTTCGTTCCAGTTCGACCCGGTGGGCAAGGCCAAATTCACCAGTTCCTGCGACCTCGCCAAGACCCAGCTGGCCAGGAAAGCCATCCCGTACAAAAACGAAGAAGCGCCGGCGGGGACGGTCGCGCAAGTACGGATTGGCGACAAGGTCATCTCCAGCTTCGAAGGCACCGACATGCCGGGCGCCGACTTCAAGGCTCGCAACGACGCCTTCATCGCGACCCTGGGTGGCGCGCTGAAGGAAGCCGGTTATCCGGAGAAAGCCGACCCGGCGAAAACCAACTACCCGATGGTGCTGCTCCTGCTGACGATTCTGGTGATCTACGTGACCATGGTTTACGGGCCCATCGCGGCGTGGTTGGTGGAACTGTTCCCGGCACGCATTCGCTACACCTCGATGTCGCTGCCGTATCACATCGGTAACGGCTGGTTCGGCGGATTCCTGCCGACCGTGGCGTTCGCGATGGTTGCCGCGACCGGCGATATCTACTACGGCCTGTGGTACCCAATCGTGATTGCCCTGATGACAGCGGTGCTCGGGATCTTCTTCCTGCCGGAGACCAAGGACCGCGACATCACCCACTCCTAAGACCCGTGTCTGCCCTGTCCCGTGAGGGGGAGGGCAGCGCTATTCGCTTCACACCGGCTTCAAGCCGGCCTGATCCGCAGAATCTGCGCGCCGTCGAACGGGTCGACCAGGTAGTGCGCCTGCACGCCAAATGTCTCGCGCAAACGCTGCGGCGTCAGCACTTCCAGTGGTTTGCCGAGCGCCACCAGACGCCCTCGTTCGAGCACCGCCAGACGATCGCAACTCAATGCCTGATTCAGGTCATGCAAGGCAATAAGCGTGGTCACCGGCAACGATTGCACGACTTGCAGAATCGCCAGTTGATGCTGGATATCCAGATGATTGGTCGGCTCGTCGAGCAGCAGAATCTGCGGACGCTGGGCCAGTGCGCGGGCGATGTGCACGCGTTGGCGTTCGCCGCCGGACAGGCTGTGCCACCTGCGTTTTTCAAGATGTGCCGCATCGACATCGCGTAAAGCCTGCTGAACGATGGCGTCATCTTCACTCGACCAGGGGCGCAAGGCCGACAACCAGGGCGTGCGGCCGAGGGCGACGGCGTCGAACACGCCAATGGCGTCCAGGGTATCGGCCTGTTGCTCGCCCACGGCGAGGGTCTGCGCAATCGCACGTCGCGCCCCCGATTTGAGTGTTTTGCCGTTGAGGTAGACAGCGCCCAGGCCAGGGACGCGCAAGCCGGCCAGCAGTTTCAGCAGGGTGGATTTGCCCGAGCCATTGGGCCCGACAATGCCCAGGGTTTCGCCGCGTCGCACCTCCAGATTGATGTTGTGCAAGAGCTCTACGTCACGGACATGGAACCCTAGGCCTTCACATCGCAACACGGCGTCGCCAACAGACTGCAGGGCATTCATCGCGCATGCCTGCGGCCGATCAGAATCAGCGCGAACACCGGCGC
>JALYPE010000112.1 GCA_030856525.1 Pseudomonadota bacterium
CATCTAGTGGCCCACGCCTCCACGTACCGTACGCACGTGGCTTCTGTCGCAAAGAATCTGTAGTGCGGTGGGCCGGATCGGCGCCGCCGGTCACCGACGATCATCCAGCGGCCGTCTATGAGCGGCATTACCGTGATTATCTGCCGTGAAGGACTGCTCCACTTCGATCAGTGCACGCAACTCTGAATAAGGACATCCGCCCCGCCGTGGCCACTTACTCGCTCGTCATCCGCCGCCTCATGATCTGCTCACTGACCATTGTGGTCAGCCGCGCGATTACCAGTCCGTTGCTCACGCTGTTTCTGAGTAACAAACTCGGCCTCAATCAGCAGGACGTCGGTTTGCTGCTGGGCATCGCCGTGTTCATCGCAACGTTGCTCGCGCTGTATGGCGGCTACATCATCGACCGCCTCGAGAAGCGTCGGCTGCTCATTCTCGCGATGCTCTCCAGCGCCATTGGCTTTGTGCTACTGACGTTCGCCGACAACCTGTACCTGACCACCCTGACCCTGGTGGTCACCGAGACCGCTTCGGCGCTGTTCCTGATCGGCTCAAAAGCGATCCTCAGCGAAAATCTGCCGATTGGCCAACGCGCCAAGGCGTTTTCCCTGCGTTACACGCTGACCAATATCGGCTACGCCACTGGCCCGATGCTCGGCGTAGTGATCGCCGGTGTGTACCCGATTGCGCCGTTTCTGATCGCCGGGGCAATTGCCTTCTTCAGCATCTTCCTGATGATCGGGATTCCCAAAGACGCGGCGCCGACGCCTGCCATTGGCCAGCCGCAGAGTTTCTTGAAAACCCTGATCACCCTGAAGAACGACCGCACACTGATCATGTTCACCTGCGGTTGCCTGCTCAGCACCGTCGTCCATGGCCGTTTCACCTTGTACCTGTCGCAATACCTGCTGGTGACGCAAGATTCCAAGCGAGCTCTGCAGACGATGGCCGCCCTGCTCGCCTGCAACGCCATCAGCGTGATCCTGCTGCAGTATCAGATCGGTCGCTTCCTCAAGCGCGAACAGTTGCGCTACTGGATCGCGGGCGGCACCAGTCTGTTTATCGTCGGCCTGATCGGTTTCAGCATGGCTGACAGCCTCGTGTCCTGGTGCGTGGCGATGTTTATCTTCACTCTGGGGGAGATGATCATTTACCCGGCCGAATTCCTGTTCGTCGACACCCTGGCACCGGAAGAATTGCGCGGCAGTTATTACGGTGCGCAGAATCTGGCAGCCCTTGGCGGCGCTCTGAGCCCGGTGATTTGCGGCTTTTTGCTGATGCACACGCCGGCGCCGACCATGTTTTATGCGTTGAGTCTATTGACGGCGCTGGGCGGTTTGCTGTGTTTCCTCAGCGGCCGACGCGTGGCGATACTGCAAAATTAATGCACTAAAGCTGCATTAATATGAATTTGTCACAACCCCGAATCAATTGCACACTGTCCCGGTTCCTCCCCCAATAGTTGGAACACCTTCAAAAGGCTTTCTGGGTTACCCAGATGAGCCTTTTTTTTTCACGAATTTTACTGGATCGCTCGCCCCATGCTCGCTCGCTGGTTACCCGCCGCCATCAACACCCGCCCGACTGAATGGAGCCGTGCCGCCATCGGCATGTCGCTGGGCACGCTGTTCAGCGTCTGGCTATGCAGTCAGTTCTTCGGCATCCAGGTCGCGCAGCACTTGATCGGTCCGCTGGGTGCGTCGGCGGTATTGCTGTTCGCCGTGTCCTCGGGCGCGCTGGCCCAGCCTTGGTCGATCGTCGGCGGCTACCTGAGCGCCGGGGTCGTCTCGCTGCTGGTTGCCCACGTACTCGGTCGCACCTTGGGCAGCGCTTGCCTCGCCGCCGGCATGGCGCTGATTCTGATGTGCTGGCTGCGTTGCCTGCACCCGCCTGCCGGCGCCTTGGCATTGCTGCTGGTGCTGGCGGACCCGGCAACCATCGCCATGGACTGGAAGGTCCTCGCTCCGGTGATGCTCGCTGCCTTCACCCTGCTATTCAGTGCGCTGGTCTATAACAACCTCACCCGCATTCGCTATCCCAAGCGCGGGGCGGAACCGGTCGCTGCAGTGCCCGCGGACCGCTCGCCTGTCGACAGCCAGGCGATCACTGCCCAAGACCTGAAACTGGCCCTCGCCGACATGGAAGCGTTCATCGACGTGACGCCTGAAGACCTCGAGCAGCTGATCCACGCCACCGAATTGCAAGCCAAACGCCGCAGCATCGGCGAAGTGCTGTTGCCTCGCGTCCAATAGTTTGCGCAAGGCAAAAATGCAGACTAAACCTGCACGTATCCGGGTTGTACTGGGCAAATTTGCACTGGTACGATCCATGATCGCTCGCGCGCGAGCTTGTCCATAAAGAACAATAAAAGCAGGGAGTTAGTGATGACTGCTCAGGTTTCTTCTCCGAGGACACAGTCCATGGATGCCATGCAAAACGAAGTACTGGCCGAGGTCCGCAACCACATTGGTCATCTGACCCTGAATCGCCCCGCCGGACTCAACGCGATCACCCTGGAGATGGTGCGCCACCTGCAGCGTCAGCTGGATGCCTGGGCACAGGACCCACAGATTCACGCCGTGGTACTGCGCGGTGCTGGCGATAAAGCGTTCTGCGCTGGCGGTGACATTCGCTCCCTTTACGACAGCTTCAAGAACGGCGACACGTTGCACGAGGATTTCTTCGTCGAGGAATATGCGCTCGATATCACCCTCCACCACTACCGCAAACCGGTGCTTGCCCTGATGGACGGCTTCGTTCTCGGCGGCGGCATGGGCCTGGTGCAAGGTGCGGATTTGCGCGTGGTGACCGACAAGAGCCGGCTGGCCATGCCGGAAGTGGCGATCGGCTATTTCCCCGACGTCGGTGGCAGCTATTTCCTGCCACGCATTCCAGGCGAGCTGGGCATCTATCTGGGTGTCAGCGGCGTGCAGATTCGCGCCGCCGACGCGCTGTATTGCGGGCTGGCCGACTGGTACCTGGAGAGCGCCAGCCTGGGGG
>JALYPE010000183.1 GCA_030856525.1 Pseudomonadota bacterium
CTGCGTGTTCGGCGCCGTTACTTTGCTGCTGATTTGCGCGGCGTTCGGCTTCTTGCGCCCAGGCATTCTGACCCGCACCACCTTTTTGCTGGCGGTCATCAGCGGCGTGGCCATCGTCGGCAATTGGATGCTGTTGTTTGCCTCTTATTCACGCGCCTCGATTGCCATTGGCACAGCGGTTTATAACGTTCAGCCATTCATGCTGGTTGGATTGGCCGCGCTGTTCCTCAACGAAAAAATCACCCTGCAGAAGCTGTGCTGGCTCGGCGTATCGTTTCTGGGCATGCTCGCCATTGTCAGCGCCCATGGTCAACAGGGCGAAAGTGGCAGCGATTATCTGGTGGGCATCGCGCTCGCGCTGGGGGCTGCGTTTCTTTACGCTCTTGCGGCGTTGATCATCAAACGCCTGACTTGCACGCCACCGCATTTGATTGCGCTGATCCAAGTCAGCACTGGCGTGCTCATGCTAGCGCCATTCGCACACTTCTCGGCGCTGCCACAAGCGCCAAGCGCTTGGGCCAGCCTGGTGACGCTGGGCATTGTTCACACGGGCGTGATGTACGTTTTGCTGTATGGCGCGATTCAAAAGCTGCCGACGGCGCTGACCGGTGCACTGTCCTTCATCTATCCGATTGCAGCGATCTTCGTCGACTGGTTCGCTTTCGGTCATCAACTGGAGTTTTTGCAATGGGTTGGCGTTGCCGCGATTCTGTTGGCAGCGGCCGGTATGCAACAAGGCTGGAGTCTTAGATTTCGACGCCCCGTTACGCAGTCATGAAGGTTCAGATATTCCAGCGCGGCGCCGTCTTGGCCAGGCGCTGACGCAGCAGACCGATGTTGCTCGCCAGCTGCTGGACCAATAAGCGGTAGCCATCGAGAGGGCTGAACACCGGCGCCTCCAGACTGGCTTCGGTCGGCACTTCCAGCGGTCGATTGAGTCGCTGCGAAGCACCGGTTTTCAAAGCCCGAGCCATGCCAATCAGCTGTACGCGAACCAGTCTATGCTCTGCGTTCAGGGCTGCCTGCAGTTGGCCCATGGCGTTGACATCGCGGACATCCGGGCGCGTGTTGCCGAGGATTTCCAGGGTGCTGACACACATGCGAAGGTGACGCTGGATCGCGTCAAGTTCGGTCATGGAAATCTTCACTTCCTTGGACACCGATGGCATCAGTGAGCGCAGCTGAACCATCGCCGCGTTTAGGCGATTCATGACCTTCACATGCTCATCATCGTTCACCGATTCGCCATTGAGGATGCGCCCGTAAATCGTCGCGCAATCGCGCAAGGCATCTGCCAGGTGGTAGCGCCAGGAATACACCGCGTACAACGGCAGCGCGAAGGAAAAGGCCAGCGCCAATGCGCAACCAATCAAAATATCGACCCCGCGCCACAAGCCATCGCTGACCGGATTGTCGCCATGCCCGGCTACGATGAATACGGTAATCGCCGCCAGCAGCGCGGTGTAGCCGCCCTTGCCGATGGCGTGGTAAGAGAAAGCCCCGCACACCACCGACATGGCCAGATACGTCAGCCACGGCAGGCCCAGCCATGACTCCTGGGCCATCAACAGCAGACCGATGCCGGCGCCGAGCAATGTGCCGGTCGCCCGCTCGACAGCTTTTTTGCCGATGTTGCCGTGGTGCTGCAAGCCGCCGATCACCACCAGCATCGTCACCGACGCCCACTCGCCGTGGGGCAGGTTGATGCCGGTGGTCAGCAGTATCGAAGCGAGCAAGCCGAGCGATACACGCACCGCGTGAATCAGTCGGGCGTGCCGATAGCGCCGATAAGGGTCCAGTAACGGACGCAGTAATCGGCGCAGCAGCGGTGGCAGTCGGTGGCTGTTGAACATGCTCAGGCGTGCTGTCCTCAGAAGATGTAATCGGTGGTCAGGAAACTCGAACGGCGGCCGCTGATGATCTCGCTGATGAGGTCTTTGTTGGTTTCCTGAAATTTGGTCGCGACCAGCGTGCGAATCGAAAACACCCGCAACGCATCATGCACCGACAACGTCCCTTCGGCCGAGTTCTTGCGGCCGTTGAACGGGTAGGTGTCCGGGCCGCGCTGGCACTGGGCGTTGAGGTTGATGCGCCCGACCTGGTTGGCAAACGTATCGACCAGACGGCCGACCGCCACCGGGTTGGTACCGAAGATGCTCAACTGCTGGCCAAAGTCCGACTCAAGGACGTAATCGATCACCGTGTCCAGATGCCGGTACGGCACGATCGGCACAACTGGGCCAAATTGCTCTTCCTGATAAACGCGCATTTGCGGCGTCACCGGGTACAACACCGCCGGGTAGAAAAACGATGCGCGTGCTTCGCCGCCGTTGGGGTTGACCACGGTCGCGCCTTTGCTCACCGCATCCGCCACCAGCGCGTGCAGGTAATCGACCTTGCCCGACTCCGGCAACGGCGTCAGCGCCACGCCACTGTCCCACGGCATGCCGGGCTTCAGCGTGGCCAGTCTGGCGTTGAATTTTTCGATGAACGCCTCGACCACGTCTTCATGCACGAAGAGGATTTTCAACGCGGTGCAGCGTTGGCCATTGAAAGACAGTGATCCGGTGACCGCTTCGCTGACCGCATTGTCCAGATCGACCTCGGGCAGGACGATGCCCGGGTTCTTCGCATCCAGGCCCAGGGCGGCGCGCAAACGGTGCGGTTTTGGGTGGAGTTTTTTCAGGTCGCTGGCGGCTTTGTTGGTGCCGATGAACGCGAAGATGTCGATCTTGCCGCTGGCCATCAAGGCGCTGACGGTTTCGCGGCCACTGCCGTAGATCACGTTGATCACCCCGGCCGGGAAGCTGTCGCGGAATGCTTCCAGTAATGGACGAATCAGCAGCACGCCAAGTTTGGCCGGTTTGAACACCACCGTATTGCCCATGATCAACGCTGGAATCAACGTGGTAAATGTTTCGTTCAACGGGTAGTTGTAAGGTCCCATACACAGCGCGACACCGAGCGGCACACGACGGATCTGGCCGAGCGTGTCCTGTTCCAGCTCAAAGCGGCTGGAGCGACGATCGAGTTCCTTCAGCGCGTTGATGGTGTCGACGATGTAGTCGCAGGTGCGGTCGAACTCTTTTTCCGAGTCCTTGAGGTTCTTGCCGATTTCCCACATCAGCAACTTCACCACCGCTTCGCGCTGTTCGCGCATTCGTCGCAGGAAAGTTTCCACATGCTGGATGCGGTCGGCCACGCGCATGGTCGGCCACAGGCCCTGAC
>JALYPE010000184.1 GCA_030856525.1 Pseudomonadota bacterium
CGTCTGGTGTTTGAAGGCATGGACACCCCGATCGTGGTCTGCAACAAGGATCACCGGTTCATCGTCAACGAGCAGCTGAGCGCCCGCAAACTGCAGACCCAGCGCATCCTGATGGAACCGTTCGGCCGCAACACTGCGCCTGCCGTTGCCCTGACCGCGATGATGCTGGTCAACGAAGGTCGTGACGAGCTGATGCTGGTGCTGCCGGCTGACCACGTTCTCGAAGACCAGAAAGCCCTGCAACGCGCGCTGGCCCTGGCCACCGTTGCCGCGGAAAACGGCGAAATGGTGCTGTTCGGCGTCCCGGCAACCAAACCGGAAACCGGTTACGGCTACATCAAGTCGACCAACGATTCGCTGTTGCCGGAAGGCGTCAGCCGTGTTTCCCACTTCGTTGAAAAACCAGACGTGAAACGCGCCACCGAATACGTCCAGTCCGGCGGTTATTTCTGGAACAGCGGCATGTTCCTGTTCCGCGCCAGCCGCTTCCTCGAAGAGCTGAAAAAACACGATCCGGACATCTACGACACCTGCCTGCTGACGCTGGAGCGCAGCCAACAGGATGCCGACTCGGTGACCATCGACGAAGCGACTTTCGCTTGCTGCCCGGACAACTCCATCGACTATTCCGTGATGGAAAAAACCCAGCGCGCCTGCGTTGTGCCACTGACTGCGGGCTGGAGCGATGTCGGCTGCTGGTCGTCGTTGTGGGAAGTGAACGCAAAAGACGCCAATGGCAACGTCACCAAAGGCGACGTGATTATTCAGGACAGCAAAAACTGCATGGTCCACGGCAACGGCAAACTGGTGTCGGTGATAGGCCTGGAAAACATCGTGGTCGTCGAAACCAAGGACGCCATGATGATTGTCCACAAGGACAAGGTCCAGGGCGTGAAGCAGATGGTCAACACGCTTAACGAAATGGGCCGTACCGAAACCCAGAACCACTGCGAAGTCTATCGTCCGTGGGGCTCCTACGACTCGGTGGACATGGGCGGCCGCTTCCAGGTCAAGCACATCTCGGTAAAACCGGGCGCTTGCCTGTCTCTGCAAATGCACCACCACCGCGCCGAACACTGGATCGTGGTCAGCGGCACGGCTGAAGTGACCTGCGACGACAATGTGTTCCTGCTGTGTGAAAACCAGTCGACGTACATTCCGATCGCTTCGGTTCACCGTCTGCGCAACCCGGGCAAGATCCCGTTGGAAATCATTGAAGTCCAGTCGGGCAGCTACCTGGGCGAAGACGATATCGAGCGGTTTGAAGATATCTACGGCCGGTCTACGCCGATCGAACGTGGCGTGTCGGTGAAAACCATCGCGCAGTAAGCGTTAAGTAAAAAGAAGCCTCTGCTCAGCCCATTGCGATCCCCATCCGCAGTGGGTTGGGTGGGGGCTTTTTTCTGCCCAAGGAAATTGCTCGGTGTGCCTGGGAACGTTTAAAGCGCGCTCACTTCAGATAACTTTTGTAGTGGGCCATTCGCTCATCAACATAACTTTCAGGAAGAAGATGACTTCCTCTCTGCGCCCCTTCTCCATTAACGTAATCCACCCCTAAATATTCATTTTCTCTCGAATATACCTGGACATACGTTTTAGGCTTTCTTTGTATCCACTCAAAAAACTGGCGATCCCCCTTATTTGACTTGTTCGAAACCGGAAACGTTATAGCACTATGTTGCTCTAACAAGGCTCCGTCAACGGCGTATTTCGGGTCCGCGTTTGCACCCGCCTGCTCGAGTATCGGGCCTATGCCAAATTGCCCGTGATCTGCCGTATGAGCCAGAGGAAAGAAAGGCCAAGCATCCGCGACAACCAGCTCACTTCTGGGTGTACCACGAGGATCGCCAATCACGACAAAAGAATGATCTATGTCATTAGCAGCGCCCACCCGAAAAACGGGCCTCTTCGTCTCGGTACTTGCTAGCAAATTAAAATTGACTGAAGCGTGCTCACCACAATTACCTACACCGTATTCTTGTATCGAAGATAGAGAAGCGTAAACGGAAGGATCAGGCCGAACCAAACTCATTACCAAATTCAAGTTTTCACCTGTACGCCACAAGTCGAGCCTTTGATTCTCTGAACCCTTATAAATGATAGACTTGGTAATCAAATTCGAAAGTTGTGCGTCTTTGAGACTTATAAAAATTTCATCTGAAACATTCACTAACCTAGAGGATTTTTTCCTTGGATCGGGGTACCTGGCCGGATTTCTGCTCGGCCTGATCCATTCGCCGTAGAGACCCAAGGCATTTTCCTGGGAGTTACTTAAATTACCGACATCAATTGCGTCCAATCCATCAGCATCAATAAATCGCAATGGGTTCCCGCTTATAAAAGCAAAGACGTTCAAACCATCAATCGTTCCAGCAGGATCTGGATTCAACCACCGTTGCACCCAAGGCACGTAAAAGCGGAACCCATAGTAATAAAGCCCTGTCGCGTCCTGTTCTTTGCCTGAATATCGAACCGTCTTGTAACTGACCTGCACCGCCTCCCCGCTCGACCACGCCGTGCCTCCAAACGGGTAGTACCGTTCCTCAGTGATGATGTTGGCGTGCTGATCCAGCTCCAGTGTGCTCGACCCCAAATGGTCAGTCAGGCTGTAACGTTGCTGGTTGTTGGGGATGCCTATCGGTTCTCCTGCCTTCCAATGCAACACCCGAAGACTCCCCCGCCCGGTCGACACTTCAATCATGTGCAATTCTTCACCGGAGCCACTGTGAGTGCGGATTTGCAGGCCGGGCAGATATCTGGTTTCGATGAGGTTGGTTTGTGAGCCCGTTTGCAGCGAGCGAACTTTGCGCACGCGCAGGCCGTCGGCGCCGTATTCATACGTTTCGATATCGTCGTCGACACCGTTGCGTTCGACCGGGCGCACTTCTCGCAACTGGTTGCGCACGTCCCATCTCAAAGTCTGCCCTGGCTGCAACTGTAGCAAGTTACCGTTGGCGTCGAAGCTGGTCAGGAAATCCTGGTCCGAGGGTTCAACGCCGCTAAGCACCGGCAGGCAGCGATTACTGTGCGCCTCGGCAACCAGGCGGTGGCCGGGATCCTGCGCGCCGACATGGTTCAATTCGAGCAGATTGTTGCCGGCGTCATAGCGGTAGGTTTGGCGGTAGTTGACGGGCATTGCGGGATCGGCGGATTGAGATGCTGACGGGCCATGTTTTACAGCTCCGGCCTCCCAACCTGTGGCTTCGACTAATCGGTATAACGTGTCGTATCGGTAGCGGCTGATCGGTTCGATGCGCTGATTGGCGAAGTAGCGAATTGGCAGTGCGGCGTCTTCGATGCTCAGTACATTACCGATCGGGTCGTAGGTGTAATGTAGATCTTGCAGAGGAGCGCTATTACCGAGGCGCGACAGCAAACGTTTTAGCCGACCGTCATCGGCGCCATATTCGAGAGTAGTGATTACGCCGTTGCCGGCGACTTCCTGTTCGACCTGGCCATAAGCGTTGTAGGTGACTGTGCGCACCATTGGCAACCGTTCGGGCGTGTCGTTCAAGCGCAAATCCACGGCGCGCAATGAGCCACCGACGGTTTGATGAAATCGCTGTTCGTTGTCTCGAGCATCTGTGACGGAGATCAACTCACCGGGTGGACAGAACTGCGAGTGCGTAATGAAGCCCTCCATCTTTTGAGGGCAAAGACGTCGCTCCTGCTCAAGTGCTGCGCCATTCAACCCATAATCGTTGAACAGCAAAACACCCGCTGGATCCTCATGACG
>JALYPE010000186.1 GCA_030856525.1 Pseudomonadota bacterium
CGCTCCCACAGGGTTTATCGGTGGTCACACGATTTTGTGATTACTGATATTCCTTGTGGGAGCGGGCTTGCTCGCGAAGAGGCCGGAACAAACACTCTAAATCTCAGCTAGACCGTTAACCGCAACCGCGCCAGATCCCGCAACGGTGGCGCGCCAAACAGCCGGCTGTACTCGCGACTGAACTGCGAAGGGCTTTCGTACCCGACCCGATACCCGGCCGCCGCAGCTTCCAGACCTTCGGCCAGCATCAGGCGCCGCGCTTCCTGCAGGCGCAGTTGCTTCTGATATTGCAGCGGGCTCATGGCCGTCATCGCCTTGAATCGATGATGCAACGTCGACACGCTCAGGTTCACTTCCCTCGCCAGCTCATCAATACGCAACGGTTGCTCGAAATGGCCGTTGAGCCATTTGATCGCTTGGCTGATGCGATGGCTCTGGCTGTTGGCGATGGCGATTTCATACAGCCGGTGGCCCTGCGGACTGCGTAACAAACGATAGAGGATTTCCCGGCGAATCAGCGGCGCGAGCATGGCGATGTCTTTCGGCGCATCCAGCAACCGCGCCAGACGCAGCACTGCGTCGAGCATCGCAGTGTCGATTCGCTCGACATACAGACCGCGACCGGTGGGGCGAGTCGGTACGCCAAGCGGTCCGGCGTCGGCAATCAGCGCGGTGATTTCTGCCGGGTCGATGTCCAGCCGTACCGCCAGGATCGGTTCTTCAGAAGTGACATGTACCACGCGCCCGCTCAACGGCATCGAGACCGACACCACCAGGTAATTCAACGGGTCATAGTTGAAGAACTCATCGGCCAGGCGAACCTCTTTGCGACCCTGGGCCATGATGCACAGTGCCGGTTGCGCCAGCACCGAAGCGAAGTCGTGGGATTTGCTGTACCGCGACATGAACAGCGAACTGACGCCCGTGGCATAGATGCCATCCTCCTGGGTATTGCGGCGGATGATGGCGGCCAGCTCCGCGCGCTGCTTCTCCATGTCGGTGTCCAGCGAGGCTTGAAGGTGATCGGGCGACGACATGCAGGGCATCCTCGGCGTATCAATTGAATGGGCTGAGCTTAAGTTTGTGCAAGGCACAACGGTAGACACATTCTGCGAGAAGCTTGCCTGATTCTGCTTGTCGCCGCTCAACGGGCTGACCAAGACAGCCCTTCGCCTGGAAAACTTGCTTGAAACTTGTGTTTCAAGGCAGTGGCCGAATTCACATGTTGTTACGAATACCGTCGCGCCACTGCGCAGGATTGTGCAACAAGCCGGCAGGATCCGACTAACCGCGCCGGCTGGGCCGCGCTTACCCTTGGATCCTGTCGCAGCCCGTCCCTTGGTTGCGGTCGACTACCTGGGAGGGTTGAACATGTCTACGCAGATCCCCGTCAGTCACATGGCCTTCGTTCGTGCCCGCGCCGGACGGTCGGTGGAACTCGGTGCGCGGCTCAGCGCCTTGATCGAGCCGTCCCGCAATGCGCCGGGTTGCCTGAGCTTTTCCCTGCAACATTCGCAATGCGACCCGGAGTTATGGCTGGTGTCCGGTTTCTGGGTCAATCAACAGGTGATGACGGCTTATTTCAGTACGCCGGCCATGCAGATTTTCGCCGAGCTGGTGCAGGGCCTGGTGGTCAATAGCCTGGATTTTCATACCTTCAAGGACGTGTCCGCAGAACAGGCTCGGGGCGGCACTGAGTCGTGGGTACACAAAATGGCGGGTTGAGGGTTTAATGGCTGCTTTCTCATCAACCAGGATCAGCGACATGGCACGCAAAGCCTTTGAAACATTCGAAGCCGTATCCGCCGTAGTGCCCCGCGAGGGTGGTTACTACGCAGCGATTGCTACCAAAGCCATCGGTGGTACAGGTGCGCCGCGCTTCAACAAACTGCTGGAAGACCAGACCTTTACCACCGCCACCGCAGCGGATGATGCAGCCGCCATACAACTGACCCATCTGAAGGGTGTCAGTGAAGAAGGCGAGCTGATCTGGTAATTACTTGACGGCTCCCGGAGCGGCTCCCGGGCGGAACATCTTGAACAATGCCTCAGGCCCCAGCTGGAAGTAATCCGCCGGGCCGCCCCCGCGCAAAATCGGTTCTGCCGCGGCGGTGTCGTACACGCCATTCTTGAGCAGCCATTTGGCGATGTGCACGGCGACCACTTCGCCGAGAATCAGCCAGCTCGGCACCACGTTGCCATCGGCACGTTGCAGCTGAATGATCTGCGTGACCTTGCATTCGAACGACACCGGACTTTCGGCAACCCGTGGCACCTGAATGATTTTCGAAGCGACGGGCGTCAACCCGGACAACTCGAATTCGTTGACCTGCGGCTCGACCATGGCGCAGCTCTGGTTCATCTGCTCGGCCAGCGGCCGGGTCGCCAGGTTCCAGGCGAACTCGCCGGTCTGCTCGATGTTGTTCAGGCTGTCTTTACGCCCGACGCTGGAGAAGCCGATGATCGGCGGAATGTAGTTGAAGGCGTTGAAGAAACTGTAGGGCGCGAGGTTCAGGCGACCCTCGGCATCCTGGGATGAAATCCAGCCGATGGGACGCGGGCCGACGATCGCATTGAACGGGTCGTGGGGCAGGCCGTGGCCGTTGGCGGGTTCGTAGAAGTGGATGTCGTCGGGCATTACGCGGTTTCCTGGGGGATCGTTCGGGCGGCGTTCTGTAGGAGCGAGCTTGCTCGCGAAAAACGTTTGCACAGCGCATTCCTTCAGGCGGCCCACGTTATCGTTGTCACCCATCGCGAGCAAGCTCGCTCCTACAGGGGTTTGTGACAATCCAATGAAAATGGGGCAGACCCGGTCAGGTCTGCCCCATTTTTTTTAGCGCTTGCCGATCAGTCGGTCTCGATCCGCGAATGTTTGCGCGTGTCTTTCATGGTGATGTACACCAGCAACGACACGGCAATGCACGCGGTGACATACCAGTAGTAACCGGTCTCCATGCCGATGCTCTTGAACCACAGCGCGATGTATTCAGCGGTGCCGCCGAAGATCGACACGGTCAATGCGTACGGCAGGCCGACGCCCAGCGCGCGGATTTCGGTCGGGAACAGTTCGGCTTTGACCACGGCGTTGATCGAGGTGTAGCCGCTGACAATAATCAGCGCGGCCATGATCAGGAAGAACGCGCCCCACCAGGTTTCGATCGTGTGCAGGGTGGTCAGGATCGGCACAGTGAACAGCGTGCCGAGCACGCCGAAGGCGATCAGGATCGGCCGACGACCGATTTTATCCGACAGGCCGCCAATCAGCGGTTGCAGGCACATGAACAGGAACAGGGTGGCCGCAGAAATGGTGGTGGAGTCGGAAATGCTCATGCCGACGGTATTCACCAGGTATTTCTGCATGTACGTGGTGTAGGTGTAGAAGGCCAGGGTGCCGCCCATGGTCAGGCCGACCACGGTCATCAGTTCCTTCGGATGGCGCATCAAGGTGCGCATGGCGCTTTCTTTCTTTTCCTTCTGCACCTTGTTGAAGGATTCGGTCTCTTCCATACCACGGCGCAAGTACAACGCGACCACGGCACACAGCGCGCCGATGGCGAACGGAATGCGCCAGCCCCACGCGTACAGTTCTTCGGTGGTGAGGATGTTCTGCAACACGATCAATACGCCCAGCGCGATGAGCTGGCCGGAGATCAGGGTCACGTACTGGAAGCTGGAGAAGAAGCCGCGACGCTCTTTGGTCGCCATTTCGCTGAGGTACGTTGCCGACGTGCCGTATTCGCCACCGACCGACAGGCCTTGCAGCAAACGGGCGAAAATCAGCAGGATCGGTGCGCCGATGCCGATGGTTTCATAACCCGGGCTGAGGGCGATCAGCAGCGAGCCGAAGCACATCAGGTAGACCGACGCCATCAGGGCTTTTTTGCGACCGGCACGGTCAGCGTACAGGCCCATCAGCCAGCCACCGATCGGGCGCATCAGGAAGCCGACGGCGAAAATGGCGGCGGTGTTCAGCAGTTGTGCAGTGGTGTCGCCTTTAGGGAAGAAGGCTTTGGCGAAGTACAGGGAGAAGGCGGCATAAACATACCAGTCATACCACTCGACCATGTTGCCGACCGAGCCGCTGAAGATCGATTTGATCCGACTGGCGGTGGTTCTTTCTTTGGCCGGCACGGCAGCCGACCCCAGGGGCAGGGTGTTGGAGTTATCCATTGAAGGATCCTTCGTTTAATTGTTTTTGTGGAGCGCGATAAAACGCAGCCTGCGTGGGCTATAGCAGGAGCTGTGCCAAAGGCGAGAAGGCTGGTTTAGAGGGGTGCTCAGGTACTGGTGAGCGGAAATCCGCTCATGCTGGATCAGATGTGAGCGGAAAATTGCCTATGGGTCATCAGATGCTTTGCCTGTGCCGGCCTCTTCGCGAGCAAGCCCGCTCCCACAATGGTCCTGTGTGCGCAGATCAAATGTGGGAGTGAGCCTGCCACAATGGGTGCTGAGTACGC
>JALYPE010000201.1 GCA_030856525.1 Pseudomonadota bacterium
TACCTGATGATCTTTGATCAATGCCCTCTTATGTCCTCGCAATGTCGCAACATACAGGGTGAACGGCAGGCTGCCCAAAATCATCACGACCACCGCAGTCCAATGAATAGCCGGTTGTGGCCAGTGAGCCAGCGATGCATCGGATGTCGAGTACCCACCTGTAGAGATCAACGACATTGCATGGTTGATTGCCTCAAATGGCGTCATACCTGCTGACCAAAGGGCTAAGGCCGATCCACCGGTAAGCCCCAGGTATATCCATAGAATGTACATGGCAGCCACATGGGAACGGGGCGTTACTTTTTCTGACCAGTCTGAAGACTCAGTCTGAAACAGACGCATGCCGCCCACGCGCAGAAGTGGAAGGATCGCTACGGCCATACCGATAAAGCCAATACCACCCAACCAATGAAGCATTGAGCGCCATATCAGCAGACCAGGAGAGGCTGTGTCCAAACCAGTGAGGATCGTTGAGCCAGTGGTTGTAATGCCCGACATCGTTTCGAAGAATGCGTCGGTGTAGGAAATATGGTGGATGAAAACCATCGGCAGAGCGGCAAAGGAGCAGACGACAACCCAACTAGCCGTCGTGAGAAAGTACATATCTCTAGGCCTGAGCTGCAGCGTTTCTGGCCGGCCCTGCATAATAAGCATGAGGCCAGAAATCAAGGTGATCAGGCTAGACCAGAGGAAAGCAGAGAGCTCGCCGCTTCGCTCATAAACGACAAGCGTAATCATGGGGATCGTCATGCTTACGGCTAATGTGATCAGGAAAAGACCCAAGATAAAACCGATGAGCCGCGTAGCCGTAATGGACATGAAAGAAGCCTGTCAAAAAACATCGCACAGTATCGTGTGGGCAGCTGGCACCCTCTGTAAATTTTCTGTAAAAATTTACGAAAACCGCGGGTCGCGCCCTTACCCACCTTAGCGAATGGCTAAATCCTTGCCAATGAAGCGACAAGCGCATGCAGCGCTCATTCCGCACCTGCGCTCGTAGACCTTCCGGTGGGTAACGGTCTGCTCACCATGCTTTGGTGAATCGAGGCTAAGGTTGATGTAATGGAGATTCGGTTTCCGCAACTAGCGCGTTTTCTTCATTCCGTCGAGCTACTCAGAGGAAGAAGCGTTTAGAATGGCAGGACTCGCACAATTCAATGTTTATCTAAAAACCAAAAAAAGAGGTGATGATGTCTCCCTTTGATATTCAACGTATGTTGATAGATGAGTTTCCACTGTCATTTTTGTTAGAGGTAGGGTTTCGGGCAACTTTTGCCTTTATTGCCGTTTTTTTATTCTTAAAATCAAGTGGCCGACGCGGGATAAGGCAGCTCTCACTTTTTGAGTTGGTCGTTATTTTGACTTTGGGTTCCGCTGCCGGAGACGTGTCCTTCTACCATGATGTACCACTGTTGCCCGTCGCAGTCGTATTCCTCACGCTGTTGCTGCTCTATCGCATGACGATTCTGGTCATGACCAAAAGCAAGAAAATTGAAGCATGGATTGATGGGCTACCGGTAACAGTCATTCGCAACGGCTTATATGAACTTGATTCCCTGGAAAAGCTGAATATTTCATCGAGTGAAATATTAATGGAGCTTCGACAACGGGGCGTTGAGCACTTAGGTCAGGTAAGGTTGGCACTTATGGAAACAGATGGCGACATCAGTCTTTATTTTTACGACCAAGAAGACCTGCGCCCTGGCTTGTCGGTCCTACCCTTAGAACATCGGGCGGAGTTTATAAAAGTGCCCGCTTCGGGACTTTATTGCTGCGTACGCTGCGGCTTTGCACTATCTTTTCATGAAAAACAAGAAACTCGCTGTTCGCGATGCAATCATGACATCTGGTCAAAAGCGCTGAGTACTCGACGCTGTAGGTAATGGTAACTGGCTAAGCGCCAAGTTGACGAGGTGGGCTGGGGTCGTGATAGTAATGAGCGTTGTCGCTCGGCGTGTTAATGCGAACCTTGCCGCTACCACACTGCAGCCATGAAGCTTATGCCACAAACTTTTCAATAGGTTTGAGACCAACCTTAGTCGAAGCGAACATTGCGGTCTGACAAATTCAGGTCGATCTTGGCCTCATTCAACGCAAGGGTGGTTAACTCAACGATGCGTGCCTTCGCGACAACTTGGGCGAGCTTCTTGTCAGCCAAAGTTTCGAACACCCAGACTATCTGGAGGGTTTCACTCAACGCGTTCAGGTCAGCGGTGTGGGTGAGCCAGGTAAAGCCCTCGATCTCACCTTTTGCTGTTTCGCACACCTCGGTGAGGGTGGTAATTAATCGACGCTCGATCCGCGCAAGCTCACGTTTCCCTAGTGACATTGGAAGTTCCTATGAAGTCGAGGTTAGGGAGTCGGTGAATCAAACCAATCGAAACTCGACCGTAAGGTGGCGGACTTCATGGACAGGCTTGAGTCGTTCACGAATGCTGTCAGTGTTCACAGTGGATTCGCCGAGGACGCTGACGATAGCCGCATGCGCTTCTGGCCCGACCCGCCATACATGCAGGTCTGTAATGGTTGCATCACCCGGCCTCTCAACCAGCTCGCGGATTTGGTCTGCAACGTGCTCATCAGTTTGATCCAGCAGCACGGCAGAGGTGACGCCCATCAAACTCCATGCCCAACGCGCAATAACGATAGCACTCACAATGCCCATTACCGGATCCAGCCACACCCATCCCAAATACCGGCCAGCGAGCAGTGCTGCAATTGCCAGGACGGAGGTCAGAGCGTCCGCTATCACATGCACATAAGCTGATTTCAGGTTGTTATCGCCATGTCCATGATGATCATGATCGTGCCCATGACTGTGACCGTGGCCAAGCAGGAGCGCGCTCACAATGTTTACGATCAAACCCACAATCGCAATGAGCGTAGCGGTTGCGAATTGAACCTCCGTTGGCTGCAAAAGGCGCATGACTGACTCTACGCCGATGGCCAAGGACACCATGCCGAGAATGAGCGCCGATGCAAATCCACCCAAGTCTCCAACCTTGCCCGTACCGAAGCTATAACGACTGCTGGAAGCGTGGCGTTTAGCGTAAACGTAGGCTGCTGCAGCGATGCCCAAAGCGCCTGCATGGGTGGCCATGTGAAAGCCGTCGGCAAGTAAAGCCATCGAGCCAGTGATATAGCCGGCAACGATTTCGCCAACCATCATCACCACCGTAAGCGCTACAACCCAAAGGGTACGTTTGGCATTTTCTTCGTGTGCCGCCCCAAGAAACATATGGTCATGTATGTGGTTGATTTCGATGTTGTGGCTGCTGCTCATGAACATGTACCTGGATTTTTCACTTTGAATAGCGGCGAATGGCTTCAAGAAGCTCTTCAACACCCTTGTTGCGCTCTTCATCACTAAGCGTTGGACTCGCTACATGCTCTCTGACGTGATCCTCAATAATTTCGTCCATTAATCCGTTGATAGCTCCACGTGTGGCGGCTACAAGATGCAATGTTTTCGCGCAATCGAGATCCGATTCCAGCGCCCGTTCGATGTTCGCACATCGCACTTCGCCAACACCGAAAGCAAATTTCTTGACACTAACTGTAGTGACCGCTATAGAATATGCGCAATCTGTAGCGAGCGCTATTTAATAGCCTTCAGTGATGTGCTGGAAGGCAATCAAACCAGGAGCAACACCATGAGCAACCCAACTTATGTCGACGACTACACCGCCATCGTCGCGGTGCTGAACCACTACAACGAAGGTGGCAAGCAAGCCAAAAGCATCCTCATGAAGCCGGCCTTCAGCGAGCAGGCAACCATCTTTGGCGTGGATGGGGAAGGTCAACTGACCGGTGGCCCGATCCAGGGTCTGTTCGACATCATCGACAGTGCCTTCCGCCCTTCACCGCAAGCCAACGGCGCCATCGTCAACGTCGATATCGTGGGCACCGCCGCCAGCGCACGTATCGATACCAATGACATCTCCGGCTTCTGCTTCACCGATTTCTTCAACCTGCTGAAGGTCGATGGAAAGTGGACGGTCATCAGCAAGATCTACCACACCCACGTTGCTGCTTAACTCACCCGCTTGAACCACGCCCCGGTGGCGCCATAAACATGCAAAGGAGTTTGATCATGAGCAAAAACATCAAAACGGTACCGACCCAGGACTACAACGCCGTTATCGCCGTAGCCCAGCAATACGCAGACGGCCTGCGTGTCGGCAGCCAGGACATGCTGGAGCAGGCGTTTCACAAAGAAGCGGTGATGTACGGCTTCACCAACGGTGAATTGCTGGGCGGCCCGATCAGCAACCTGTTCGACTTCGTCCACACAAACGGCAAGGCACCGGACATCAGCACCCGACTGGACGTGCTGGCGATCACCCCAACCACCGCCGTGGTGCGCGTGGACATGGAAAAGGACGCGATTGGCGCCGACTACAACGACTACCTGACGCTGATCAAAATCGACGGCACGTGGAAGGTAATCGCCAAGGTGTATCACCAGTTCGAAGGCTGATCAGCGCACTCTGAGAGGTAATGAAGTTTCTTAAGGTGATTAATAATGGCAAAAGTTGAATACAGCGCCGTTGTAGACGGCGGCGCCGAGCGCGTTTGGGAGGTACTCAAACGCTTCGGAAAAATCAGCCAATGGCACCCGGCGATCCTGCAGAGCGCCATTGAAAACAATCAGCCTGACGGCCTGGTTGGGTGCATCCGTCGGCTGACATTGCAGGACGGCGCAATTCTGCGTGAACAGTTGTTGTCGGTGGACGCGGTCAATCTGCAGTTCTCCTACCGTTTCGTTGAGGCGCCGCTGCCCGTGGACAACTATGTGTTGACCGTGCGACTGATCCCGCTGACCGGCGAGCAAAAAACCGTGATTTTGTGGTCTGCGACCTTTGACACGCGCGAGCCTGATCCTCAGGGGCAATGGACCTCGACCATTGAGTCGCTCATTGTCGGCGGACATGAGAGCCTCCAGCTTTACCTGAACCAAACGGCCACGGTATAAATGTGCCCTACCCCGCCCCAGCAATGGGTGCGGGGTTTTATTTTTCTGGAGTTACGATGCACGACCACATAGCCGAAGTGCCGCTTGAAAAAGCCTATCGGCTGATCAACCACGGCCCGACCGTGTTGGTCTCTGCTCAACATGCTGGGACCCGAAATGTAATGGCTGCCGCATGGGCCTGTGCGCTGGATTTTTCACCGCCCAAAGTCACCGTAGTGCTGGACAAGATCGCCAGGACCCGCGAACTGGTAGAACGTAGCGGCGTGTTTGTGATTCAGGTTCCCACCGTTGCACAGCTGCAATTAACCCGCGACGTCGGCAGCGTTAGCCTGCGGGAAGATCCTTACAAGCTGGCTCATAGCGGCGCCGAGCTGTTTAGTATCAACGGCCATGACGGACCGTTCGTTGCCGGCTGCTCGGCCTGGCTGGCTTGCAGACTGGTGCCCGAACCGCACAACCAGACGACCTACGACCTGTTTATCGGTGAGGTCGTTGGCGCCTGGGCCGACACTCGCGTATTCAGGGACGGACATTGGCACTTTGAGAGTGCTCATCCTGACTTTCGGAGCCTGCATTACATCGCAGGCGGCCACTTTTATGCGATCGGCGAAGCGCTGGACGTCGCCACGAAATAAGATTTGACAGGGCAAGCAGGACGGATCCTGCAGCTCCCAGACACACAGCATTGCGCCAGTGCCTGGGCTTGATGATTTCAGCGACTATGTGCTTACCAATCCTGACGGGTCGGCGAAATGATCAGGTCGTTGACGGTGACGTTTTCAGGCTGATTCAGTGCATACACCACTGCGCGACCGATATCGTCCGGCGAGATAGCGATTTTATTCAGCTCTTGAGCCGCTTTACGGCCTGCCGGGTCGGTCACTTTATCGGCCCAACCGGTGTTGATCACACCCGGGCTGACTGTGTTGACACGGATCCCGTGCTGCACGCCCAGCTCTTTGCGCATCGACTCCGTCATGGCTTGTACGAAAAACTTGGTGGCGCTATAGATGCCCGCAGCAGGCCCGACCTGGTGACCGGCGACCGAATCCATATTCAGGATCTGGCCCGACTTCTGTTTCAGCATGAACGGCAACACCGCTGCGATACCGTGCAGGTAGCCTTTGATGTTCACGTTGATCATCTTTTCCCAGTCATCGGTGGCCAGGTCAACCCAGTTGGAAAACAGCATCAAGCCTGCATTGTTGATGAGGATATCCACCGAACCGAAAGAGTCCTGAGCGAATTGCGCGAGCGCTTTCATATCCTCAGGGTTGGTAACGTCGCTGACGCGACCTACCGCTTCACCGCCCTTGCCTTTCAACTCACTGACGATGGCGTCCAGGCCTTGCTGATCCAGAGCCGCTGCGACGATTCGAACGCCTTTTTCGGATAAGGCACGTGCCGATGCAGCACCCAGGCCGGACGATGCGCCAGTGATGATCGCGGTTTTATTCTGCAGATAGTTCATGGGCGTTCCTGTCGTTGGTGACTGCCCGTCTGTGCGGGCAGTTTTGGGGTTATCGCTTATATAAGGGGATCAGTAGTTGCCGACCGGCCAGTCGGTGTAGCCCTTCGCGCCGCCGCCGTAATACGACTCGCGCGGTGCGATGGTCAGTTCGGCCCCACGACGCAGGCGCTCGACCAGGTCCGGGTTAGAGATAAACAGGCGACCAAACGCAACGGCGTCGATCTTGCCTTGGGCGCGGCGCTCGATAGCCATGTCCAGGTCGTAGTTGTTGTTGCCGATGAAGGGCCCGTTGAACTGCGCACTCAATGCGTCCATGTCGACGCCTTCCGGTACTTCGCGCGAGGTCGCTGTAGCGCCTTCAACGAAATGCAGGTAGGCCAGGTCGAATGCGTTCAGCTGCTGGATCAGGTAGCCATACATCGCCATGACATTGCTGTCGGGCGGCGTGTTGCCGGCGTCAGGCGTCACCGGTGACAAGCGGATGCCAACTCGATCGTTGCCCCAGATATTGACGATTGCCTCAGTCACTTCCAGGGTCAGGCGCGCACGGTTCTCGATGGAGCCGCCGTACTGGTCGGTGCGATGGTTGGTCGAGTCCCGCAGGAACTGATCCAGCAGGTAGCTGTTGGCCGAGTGAACCTCTACCCCATCAAAACCAGCGCGCTTGGCATTCTCGGCAGCACGTTTGTACTGCTCGATGATCCCCGGGATCTCATCGGTTTCAAGTGCTCTTGGCATCGACACCGGGACGAAGCCTTTGGTGGTGTAGGTGTCACCTTCAGCCTTGATGGCGGAAGGCGCGACTGGCGCAGCACCGTCGGGTTGCAGCTCGACACTGGAGAATCGTCCCACATGCCACAGCTGGCTGACGATCTTGCCACCGGCGGCATGCACCGCATCCGTGACTTTCTTCCAACCGACAACCTGCTCTTCGCTCCAGATGCCGGGTGTGGCCGCGTAACCGCGACCTTGCGGGGAAATATTGGTGGCCTCAGCAACGATCAAACCCGCCGTGGCGCGCTGGGCGTAGTACTCGGCGTGCAGCTCGTTGGGAATGCCATCTTCGGCATAGCGGCTGCGGGTGACAGGGGCCATCAAAATGCGGTTGGCGAGTTTCATCGCGCCCAGGTTGATGGGGGTAAATAGATCAGTACGGGTAGCGTTATCTGTCATGATGACCTCGATTAAATAGACCGGTCGTCTAGTAAGTTGATAAAAAGATAGCTACGACAAAAGTCGCTTTGCCAGGGTCAGGGAAGTTTCAAAGGCTGCCTCGCGCTTGCCGATCTTCATCATCAGGGAGGCGCCGAGCCAAACTTGGTAAAGCGATTGCGCAAGCGTTGCGCTTGGCACTGCGGACGTGATCGATCCATCAACAAGGCCCTGCTCAATACAACGCTCAAGCTTGACGTGGATAGCCTGAGTACCTTGGTCGAGCACCAGGCGCATGCCCTCCGAGAGGTCACACACCTCGGCGCCCAATTTGACGACCAGGCACTTGTCGGTCGGCAGATCGGAGCACTGGGTTTGCGCCCAATACTGGAAGTAACTCAGCAACCTTTGCGCCGCGGGTGCAGATCCCATCAACAGCGTGTCGACTGTTGCGAGGTAGTCGGAAAAATACTGCTCAAGTAATGCCTGACCAAATTCCTCCTTGGATTTGAAGTAATGGTAGAACGAACCCTTCGGCACGCTCGCAGCCGCCACTACCTCAGCCAAACCTACACTGGTATAGCCTCTGTGGGTCATCAACGTCCTGGCGACATCCAGGATATGTTGACGTGTTTCAGAATGATGCTTTTTCATAATGAGACCACTCTAATCAGAACTAGACCGGTCGTCTAGTAGATTTTAGAATGGCTTAAACCTCCACGACCAACGGCACGATGTCGCCTGGACGGCATGGGGCAGTTACTCGAGCGATACAACATTACGACACCCGTGCGTGCGTCGGGGGGCAACCTGAAACCGAAAAATTGCCCAGCCCTCAGCCCGCGCAACCCAAAAGTTTGTTTTGTGTATCATTAGCGCAGAAATCTCTTCCAGGCATACTGGTCTGGCGATACGCCCTAAGGTGCTGCACTCAATGACTGAACCCACCCCGCTCTCTGTTCCACGCGCAAAAGGACGCCCGCGCGCGTTCGACCGCGACC
>JALYPE010000203.1 GCA_030856525.1 Pseudomonadota bacterium
ACCTGCAAACACGCGCAGAAATGAGCGAAGGTACGCTGAAGCTGGTGCAGGACGTGCTCGCCGATTACCTGAAAACCGGCCCGACCGAAAAAGAACTCGACGACGCCAAGCGTGAGCTGGCCGGCAGCTTCCCGCTGTCCACCGCCAGCAACGCCGATATCGTCGGTCAGCTCGGCGCCATGGGTTTCTACAACCTGCCGCTGAGCTATCTGGAAGACTTCATGCAGCAGTCCCAGGCCCTGACTGTCGAACAGGTCAGAACAGCCCTGAACAAACATTTGAGCACGGACAAAATGGTCATCGTCAGCGCTGGCCCGACCGTGCCGCAAAAGCCGTTACCGGCCCCATCTGATAAACCTGCCGAGCAGCCGCTCGGGGTTCCGGAGCATTAATGGCCACTTCCCGTCCAAAAAAACCTGTCCACAACGTGCACAACGGTGTGAATCAACTGCGCATCATCGGCGGCGAGTGGCGCAGCCGTAGGCTGAGTTTCCCGGACGCGCCGGGCTTGCGACCAACCCCGGACCGGGTACGTGAGACGCTGTTTAACTGGCTTGCGCCGTATGTGGCCGGGGCCAGGGTGCTCGATCCGTTCGCCGGCAGCGGCGCGCTGTTTCTCGAAGCCTTGTCGCGCGGCGCGGCGATGGGGCAGGCGCTAGATGCGAGCAACATCGCGGTGTCCAGTCTGAAAGAGCACTTGGGCACATTGCGCTGCACCACCGGCCAGGTGCAGACCGCCGATGCGTTGCGTTATCTGGAAACCCAGACAGCGGTTGCCTACGACCTGGTCTTCCTCGACCCACCGTTCAACCAGAACCTGTTGCCGACCGTTTGCACGTTGCTGGAAGAGCGTCAGTGGCTGGCCGATGAGGCGTGGGTTTACACCGAAAGTGAAACCGCGCCCTCGACCCTCGGCCTGCCGGCCAACTGGCGCCTGCATCGCGAGCAAAAATCCGGGCGCGTCTACTATTCTTTGTGGCAACGTACGGCAGAGATCGCCGGTTAATCGACCGGCCTGAACAAGGTGCGTCAGCGATGACGCACCGCTGCATCGAGAACCCCCGTGTCCCATCACGCAGAACGCTTCACCCCCGCCTTCGGCCTCGGCAACCCGCACTTGCAAACCTTGTGGGGACCGCTGTGGCGTAAAACCACGCATATCGAGCGCGAACGTGAACGCTTGTGGCTTGAAGACGGCGACTTCCTCGACCTCGACTGGCACGGCCCGCACAGCGCCGATGCGCCCTTGGTAGTGGTGTTGCACGGCCTCACGGGGTCGTCGAATTCGCCTTATGTAGCCGGCCTGCAAAAAGTGCTGGGTGCTCAAGGGTGGGCCAGCGTCGCACTGAACTGGCGCGGCTGTTCGGGCGAGCCCAATCTGCTATCGCGCAGCTATCATTCCGGTGCCAGCGAGGACCTCGCCGAGGCCATTGCGCATGTGCGGGCGAAACGCCCGCTCGCACCGCTGTACGCAGTCGGCTACTCGCTGGGCGGCAATATCCTGCTCAAGCATCTGGGCGAGACCGGCAGTCACAGCGGTATCACCGGGGCGGTTGCAGTGTCGGTGCCCTTTCGGCTCGACCAATGCGCCGACCGCATCGGCCAAGGTTTTTCGAAGGTCTATCAGGCGCATTTCATGCGGGAAATGGTCGGCTACATCAAGAACAAGCAACGGCAGTTTCAGCACGATGGCCGCGAGGACAGCCTGGCGGAGCTGGCCGCGCTCGGCTCACTGGAAAACATGCGCACGTTCTGGGATTTCGATGGCCGGGTGACGGCGCCGCTGCATGGGTTTACCGATGCGCACGACTACTACCGCCGCGCCTCAAGCCGCTACTTTCTGGGTGAGATTCGCACGCCAACACTAATTATCCAGGCGGCGGACGATCCTTTCGTGTTTCCTCACAGCTTGCCGCTGGCGGATGAATTATCAGCCACCACGCAATTCGAACTGCAGCCCAAGGGCGGGCACGTAGGATTTGTGGAGGGCATGCTTCGCCGACCGGATTACTACCTGGAACGGCGTATTCCACAGTGGCTGGCCAGTCTCGGGTGTGAATAACAGTGTGGGAGCGGG
>JALYPE010000240.1 GCA_030856525.1 Pseudomonadota bacterium
GGTCATCAACAACCACAACCGACGCACCGCCACCAGCGCTCTGCACTTGTTCCAGCGGGCAGTGGAACAAAGCGCCAACGCCTTTTTGCTGGTCAATTGCGACGGCGTGGTCGAATACGTAAACCCGAGTTTCACGGCCATCACTCAGTACACCACCGAAGAAGTCCACGGCCAGCGACTGTCGGAACTGCCGGCCCTGGAGAATCTCAGCGAGCTGCTGTTCGACGCGCCCTCCAGCCTGGCCCAAAGCAACAGCTGGCAGGGCGAGTTCAAGAGCCGGCGCAAAAACCTCGAACCGTACTGGGGCCAGTTGTCGATTTCCAAGGTGTATGGCGACAATCGCGAACTGACCCACTACATCGGCATCTACGAAGACATCACCCAGGCCAAGCTGGCCCAGCAGCGTATCGAGCGCCTGGCCTACACCGACAACCTGACCAACCTGGGCAACCGCCCGGCGTTTATCCGCAACCTCGACGAACGCTTCGCCCGCGACAGCGACGCGCCCATCAGCCTGTTGCTGGTGGATATCGACAACTTCAAGCGGATCAACGACAGCCTCGGCCACCAGACCGGCGACAAGTTGCTGATCAGCCTGGCCCGGCGCCTGCGCAACAGCCTCAATGCCGGCGGCAGCCTGGCGCGTTTTGCCAGTAACGAATTTGCCGTATTGCTGGACAACACCGACCTCTCGACGGGTCAGCAAATCGCCAACCAATTGTTGGCGACCCTCGACAAACCGATGTTTGTCGACAACCAGCTGATCAGCGTCACCGGTTCCGTCGGCCTGGCCTGCGCGCCGCTGCACGGGCGCGATCCGCAGACCCTCATGCGTAACGCCGGGCTGGCTCTGCACAAGGCCAAGGCCAACGGCAAACACCAGGTTCATTTGTTCACCGAGGCGCTGAATGCCGAGGCCAGTTACAAACTCTTCGTCGAAAACAACCTGCGACGCGCTTTGACGCAAAACGAGCTGGACGTGTTCTATCAGCCCAAATTGTGCCTGCGCAGCGGCCGGTTGCTGGGGATGGAAGCACTGCTGCGCTGGAACCATCCGGAAAAAGGCATGATCCGCCCGGACCAGTTCATCAGCGTCGCCGAGGAAACCGGGTTGATCATTCCGATCGGCAAGTGGATTGCGCGTCAGGCCTGTCGGATGAGCAAAGAACTGTCCGCCGCAGGCCTGGGCGATTTGCAAGTCGCGATCAACCTGTCGCCGAAACAGTTTTCCGACCCGGATCTGGTCGCATCGATTGCCAACATTCTCAAGGAAGAGGCGCTGCCAGGCCGGCTATTGGAGCTGGAGCTGACTGAAGGCCTGCTGCTGGAAGCCACCGAAGACACACATTTGCAGCTCGACCAGCTCAAGCGCCTCGGGCTGACGCTGGCCATGGACGACTTTGGCACCGGTTACTCGTCACTCAGCTACTTGAAAAAATTCCCGATCGACATCATCAAGATTGATCGCAGCTTCATCCACGAAATCCCGGACAACCAGGATGACATGGAGATCACCTCCGCCGTGATCGCCATGGCCCACAACCTGAAACTCAAAGTCGTGGCCGAAGGCATCGAGACCGCCGAGCAGTTGGCGTTCCTGCGCCGTCACCGTTGCGATGTCGGCCAGGGCTACCTGTTCGACCGACCGATACCGGGTTCGGAGCTGGTCGAAAAGCTCAAGCGCTACCCGCGCGGGCCGCTGGTCTGACTGATGCATGCCCCCTGTAGGAGCGAGCTTGCTCGCGATTGCGGTACGTCAGTCACCAACAGTGTCATATGACCCACCGCTTTCGTCGGAACGCCGCCCGGAGCAAGCCCGCTCCCACAAGGTAGTGCGTAACCGGCCGGCATTGGGCAAACTGCGTGTCTGACAATCCACTTTCAACCTGACTGAGAGGACTGATAATGGTCTTGCGCTCGGAAATCCTGGTGAACAAAAACGTGCTCCCAACCAAAGAACAAGCTTTGCCTGGCCGCGAGACGCCGATGTCTTTGCCGGAGAAACACTTCGTCCACGATGCTCCCCTGCTGGGCCCATTCGTAACCGACGTGGATTTCGCGATCTTCGGCCTCGGCTGCTTCTGGGGCGCGGAACGCAAGTTCTGGCAGCGCGAAGGCGTGGTCAGCACGGTGGTCGGATATGCCGGCGGCTTTACGCCGAACCCGACGTATGAAGAAGTGTGCTCAGGCCTGACTGGCCACAGCGAAGTGGTGCTGGTGGTCTACGAGCCGGCGAAAGTCAGCTATGACGAGCTGCTGAAAATGTTCTGGGAATTGCACAACCCGACCCAGGGCATGCGCCAGGGCAATGACATCGGCACTCAGTACCGCTCGGTGATCTATGCCACCAACCCAACTCAGCTAGCCGCCGCCAAACACAGCGAGCAAGTATTCCAGGCTGAGCTGACCAAGGCTGGCAAAGGCGAAATCACCACCGAAATTGAAGAAGCGCCGACGGTCTATTTCGCCGAGGCGTATCACCAGCAGTACCTGGCGAAAAATCCGGAAGGGTATTGCGGGATTGGCGGCACGGGCGTGACTTGCCCGATCTAAACCGCAGATAGCAAAAAATCGCAGCCTCGTTTCACTCGACAGCTCCTACAGAAAACTGCATTTCCCTGTAGGAGCTGTCG
>JALYPE010000262.1 GCA_030856525.1 Pseudomonadota bacterium
TCACTAAAACAATCGGCGATTATCTGGCGATTAACGGTTCAGGCGACTTGTGAAAGACGGGCGTTGGCCTGGTTCAGGCCTTTCTCCTGAAAGTCGCCGCCCAGGTTCAGGCCCTCTGCATGAATAAAGGTCACGTCGTGAATACCGATGAAGCCCATGACCTGACGCAGGTACGGTTCCTGGTGGTCCGTCAAACCGCCGGCATGAATGCCGCCGCGTGCGGTGAGCACGAAGGCGCGCTTGCCGGTGAGCAAACCCTGCGGCCCCGTCTCGGTGTACTTGAAGGTCACACCGGCGCGCAGCACGTGGTCAAGCCAGGCTTTGAGAGTGCTCGGGATCGCAAAGTTGTACATCGGCGCGGCCATCACCAGCACGTCGGCGGCCAGCAATTCGTCGGTCAACTGGTTGGAGCGCTCCAGCGAAATCTGCTCAATGTCACTGCGCTGCTCGGCAGGCTTCATCCAGCCGCCCAACAGATTGATGTCCAGGTGCGGCACCGGATTGACAGCCAGGTCTCGCACGGTGATCTGATCGTTTGGGTGCGCTGCTTTCCACTGTTTGATGAAGGTCTGCGTCAGTTGACGGGAAACCGAGTCTTGCTGACGGGCACTGCTTTCGATGATCAGAACGCGGGACATGGGATGTAGCCTCCATCTGAGAATGCTGTAGGGCGATGGAGTGAAGGTTAAACAGTGTCATATCGATGAAAAAGCGCAAATAACTGCTGCAACCCATCAATAATCTCGTTTATAAGCTATGCATGGCAGGTGTGAGACCGGGCCAGCGTGGATGGAATGCCGGACCAGCCCGCTGATCGCTAAGCGCTTTGAACTTGCGAATGCGCTGCTTCGGCTAAATCACATTGTCGGGTATAGCGACTGCTGCGCAGTCGAACGGGGATAAATCCCCTCACCACAGGTTGCTCCTACAGGATCTAAGTTTTATTTCGGGTTGCAGGTCAGTTTCATGCGCATTTTGATGATCGTGCGGTTGAATTTGGCGGTGGCAATGGAGTGCTTGCCAGCGGGCACGTCGACAGTGCGGGTCCGCGGTGCTTCCGGGCCATTGCTGAAGACCACCTTACAGACCGCATCGGTTTTCCCGAAGTTGTTCACCTGAATCGAAGCAATGTCTTCATCCGTGTCGAACGCTTCGTAATCGATGCTCAAGCCATTCAGCTGTTTTTGAACATCGATCGGATAGGCAAACGCAGTCAGCGGCAGCATCGCCAAAACCACACAACAAAATTTTTTCATTCGGCAGTCTCCAATAAGGACTGCCAGCTTAGACAAGAGGAGCTATTCATGAAAGCGCCCCGCGTGACCCTCGATCAATGGCGAACGTTGCAAGCTGTGGTCGACCATGGCGGTTTCGCCCAGGCGGCCGAAGCGCTGCATCGCTCGCAGTCATCGGTCAGCTACACCGTTGCGCGCATGCAGGATCAACTCGGTGTGCCATTGCTGCGCATCGACGGGCGCAAAGCCGTGCTCACCGAAGCGGGCGGCGTGCTGCTGCGCCGCTCCCGGCAACTGGTGAAACAGGCCAGTCAACTGGAAGACCTCGCCCATCACATGGAACAGGGCTGGGAAGCGGAAGTGCGGCTGGTGGTCGACGCCGCCTACCCAAGCGCGCGCCTCGTACGTGCCCTGACGGCTTTCATGCCGCAGAGCCGCGGCTGTCGCGTGCGGTTGCGCGAGGAAGTGTTATCGGGCGTCGAAGAAGTGCTGCTCGAAGGTGTTGCAGACCTGGCGATCACCGGTTTCAGCATTCCCGGTTATCTGGGCGCGGAACTGAGCGATGTCGAATTCGTCGCCGTTGCGCACCCCGAACATGCCCTGCATCGCCTGAACCGGGAGCTGAATTTCCAGGACCTGGAAAGTCAGATGCAGGTGGTAATCCGCGACTCCGGTCGCCAGCAACCACGCGATGTCGGTTGGCTCGGCGCCGAACAGCGCTGGACCGTCGGCAGCCTGGCCACCGCCGCAACATTTGTCAGCAGCGGCCTGGGGTTTGCCTGGTTACCGCGGCACATGATCGAACGGGAACTGCGGGAAGGCACGCTCAAGCTGCTACCGTTGGATCAGGGCGGCAGCCGTAATCCGAGCTTCTATCTTTACTCGAACAAGGACAAACCGCTGGGCCCGGCGACGCAGATCCTGATCGAACTGCTGCGCACCTTCGACACTGCGCCGCTGGATGCGCCTTTTGCCGCCC
>JALYPE010000292.1 GCA_030856525.1 Pseudomonadota bacterium
GTTGACGCGGATCCCCTCCCCCATCAGGTCGCGCGCGATGGGGAGCGCCATGCCGAGCACACCCGCCTTCGACGCCGCATAGGCCGCCTGGCCGATCTGCCCGTCCTGCGCGGCGACCGACGCGGTGTTGATGATCACGCCGCGTTCGCCGTCACCGTCCGCTTGCGTTTCGGCAATCGCTGCGGCGGCCAAGCGGAGCATGTTGAAGCTGCCGATCAGGTTGACGTTGATCACCTGGCTGAAATTGGCCAATACGTGCGGGCCGTTCTTGCCGAGGATTTTTTCGCCACGCACGATGCCGGCGCAGTTGACCAGACCATTGAGGCCACCGAAGGCCTTGACGGTCGCCGCAACCGCTGCCTCGGCGGCCGCTTCGTTGCTGATGTCGGCCACGACACTGTGCGCACCCAGGCGCTGGGCCTGAGCCGCGAGCGCGTCGGCGTTCATGTCCACCAGCATCACTTTGGCACCGGCTGCGATCAGCATTTCAGCGGTCGCCGCACCGAGCCCGGAGGCGCCGCCGGTCACGATAAAAATCTTGTTTTCGATCTGCATCATTGTTTCCCTGATTCAAGCTGAGGGGTTTTCGTCGCGGCCTCTTGGGCCTTGGCGATTTCCTGGTTGCGCAAGATAAAGCGCTGCAATTTGCCGCTTGGGGTTTTCGGCAATTCGCTGACAAATTCAATTTCACGCGGATAGGCGTGCGCGGCCAGGCGCTTGCGCACGTGTTGCCGCAGTTCTTCGGCCAATTCCGGCGCGGCGCGGTATTGCGCGCCGAGCACGACAAAGGCTTTGACCAGCTCGGTGCGCTCCGGATCGGGCTTGCCGACCACCGCCGCTTCAACGACCGCCGGGTGCTCGATCAACGCACTCTCCACGTCGAACGGGCCGACGCGGTAGCCAGACGTGGTAATCACATCGTCACTGCGCCCGACAAAGCTGATGCTGCCGTCGGGGTTCCACTCGACCGTATCGCCGCTCAGGTAATAGTTGCCGACGAACGCCTTGGTCGGCACACCTTCGTAGCCGCCAAACCAGCACATCGGTGACTGACTGCGGTCAATCGCCAGAATGCCCGGCTGACCGACGCCGAGTTCGTTGTGTTGATCGTCCAGCACCACAATGCGATGGCCCGGCGAGGCAAAACCGGCGGCCCCCACGTGGATCGGATGCTCCAGGCCGTGGTGATTGCACAGGACCATGCCCAATTCGGTCTGGCCGTAATGGTCGTGAATCACCACGCCGAGGTGGTCGGCGAACCAGCGGATGACCTCCGGGTTCAGCGGTTCGCCGGCGCTGCTGACGATGCGCAGCTTGCCCTTGATCGATTTGGCGAATTCATCGCCACCGGCGATCAGCAGGCGATACGCAGTAGGCGAGCCAGTCAGGTTGGTGATCCTGTATTTGTTGATCACCCGGCAGGTGCTTTCGAGGGTGAACGGGCCATCGTAGAAGGTAATCGGATGACCCATCGCCATCGGCCCGGTGACACCGAAATAGATGCCGTAGGCCCAGCCGGGATCTGCAACGTTCCAGAAGGCATCTTCCGGGCGCAGGTCAACGGCGTCGCGGGTGTAACTCTGGAAGGCGACGATCGCCTTGAGCGGCACCGATAAAGCTTTCGACGGACCGGTGGTGCCCGAGGTGAACATCAGCAGGAACGGGTCTTCACCGCTGAGCATCACCGGTTCGCAGTCAGCAGAATAGTTGGCCAGTTCGGCCCAGAAACTGAAATCGCCACGGACGATGCCCTGACCTTTGGCCGCGCCGACGGTGACGATGGTAGGGCAGTCGGCCACTTCTGCGAGTTTCGGGCGGTTGACCGCGTCGCTGACCACGACTTTGGCGCCGGAACTGTTCAAGCGATGTTCGATGGCTTTGGGACCAAACGCGGTGAACAGCGGCTGATAGACGGCGCCGATGCGCCAGGTGGCGAACACGGTGATCAACAATTCGATGTTGCGCGGCAACAGGCCGGCGACCTTGTCGCCCTTCCTGACGCCTTGGGCCAGAAGAAAATTGGCGAAGCGCGCGGCTTTGTCTTGCAGGTCAGTGAAGGTGTACGTCGCACTGTCGCCGTCGCGTCCTTCCCAGAACAGCGCGATGCGCCCCGGCAAGGCGTGGCGGTCGCAGCACTCGACGCAAGCGTTGAGCGCCGTCAGATTGCCCGCGAGCGCCGTATCGACGGTGTGCTGGTAATCGAACTGTGACGTGGCAGACAAGTAATCGCGCATGACCAGAATCCCTCTGTTTTTTTATTAGGTTGGGGGAACCGAATTCAACAGGGAAATAGTCGCGCTGTGCGGGGCGTCGGGCAATGGTCAAAACGGCCAAGTTGGATGACTGGTTTGGCCAAGGTTGAAGGAATGGGGAGGCTTTGCCGGCCCGACCGGGCACTGCAACTACTGAATCAATCAGCCTCGTTCAAAATCAAACTCCGATAATGCCCCGGATTCGACCCCGACCACTTGCGAAACGCCTTGTAGAACGAGCTCGCATCGGCAAACCCCAGCCGCGTGGCGATCTCGGTAAAACTGATCGCCGGCTCGGCCAGCCAGATGATCGCCAATTCCTTGCGCACACTGTCCTTGAGCCCTTGATACGTCTGACCTTCTTCAGACAGACGCCGACGCAAGGTCGAGGCGGACATGCACAATTGCTGTGCCAGCGCCTCGGTTTCCGGCCAATGCTCGGCGGGTAAATGGCGTAAATCGTGCTTGATTCGGCTGGCCAGGCTCTGTGGGTCGCGGTACTTCACCAGGATGTTCGCCGGTGCATGCGCAAGGAAACGCTTGAGCTCTTCGGCGCTGCGCTTGATCGGCAGATCCAGGCAATCGGCAGCAAAAATCATCCGCGTGCGGGGCCGATCGAAGCGCAGGTTTTGCGAAAACATCACCTGGTAATCGTCGCAGAAATCCGGTTCCGCGCAGCGCAGCTCGACGGCCAGAATCGGGATCCGCCGCCCTGCCAGCCAGCACGCAACGCCGTGCACGATCATCCAGTAAGTGAAATAGGTGAAGGCCCGACGCGGTTCCCGCTCGTCTTCGAGCAGGACAATCTCCGCCAGACTTTGCTGCCGCACCAGCTGCGCCGGCATCTGCTCGAGCATCAGCGAGAGAAAGTCGAGACCCGAGGTCAGGCCCGCCGCGAGGGTCGGCTGGACCATCGCACAGCGACACAGAAAGGCCAGGCTACCTGACTTAAGCTGGCGCGGGTCCATGCCAAAAAACTCGTCATCGCGCCGCCTGGCCAGTAAGCGCCACAACCGTGCGTAGGCAGTGGCCGGGACGCGGGTCGTCAGGTTTTCTAATAACCCGGGATCGATGCCGACCTTATGCAACACCTCATTGGTGGCCGCGCCCGGTGCGCAACTTTGCAACAGCGCTTCACGCACCAGTTGGATGGAGATGGTGTCTTTTTCCGCCATGGAGCGAGGTGAGCCGTGTTGTTTTCGGGATGGTGCGCATAGTAGCGCATGGCACTGCATTCCCGTAGGAGCTGGCTTGCCAGCGATGAACGATGACTCGACGGGGCTGGGCTCAGCGTCCTGCTCATCGCGGGCAGGTCGGAGTGCCGCACCCCTCTCGTCCTCAGTCTAAATCCTGCGCAAGACACAAGCGGGCTTGCTCGCGAAAGCGCCGTCACTGACGACGCCAACCCCGAACCTCCCTACAAAATCCGATACAACCAACGCTCAATGCGCACCCGACTCACGCGCTTGAGAAACTTCGCCACCCCGGCCGGATAGTCCGGCATCGTCTGCAAATCCTGGTACCGCTCGATGCGCGAGGTGTGCTGGAAAATCTCTTGCAGTTCCCGTGCGCGCGACTCGAGCATTTCGCCTTGGGGATCATCGATCAACAAGCCGTTTTCCAGGTCAAGACGGAAAGCGCGCGGGTTGAGATTGTTGCCGGTCAGCAAGGTATATCGCTGGTCGACCCACATGCCTTTGAGGTGGTACGTGTGATCGCCATCCTTCCACAGGTGCAGGTTCAACTGACCACCCTCGATGCTGCGATGGTGCCGCTTGGCGAAGCGCCGAAGGCTGATTTCATACAGGTATGGCAGCGCCGAGATCACTTTGAACGGCTCGCTCGGCGGGATATAGAAATCGTTGGCAGTCTTGTCGCCGACAACGATATCGATCTTCACCCCACGCGCCAGTGCCCGATTGATTTCCCGGGTCACGGCCAGTGGCAGGTTGAAGTACGGCGTGCAGATGGTCAGTTGGTATTTTGCGCTGGCAATTAATTCGCAGATCACCCGGCTCAGCGGGTTGTTCTTGCCGACGCCCAAAAGCGGGCTGACCGACAAACCGTTCCTGGCCGTGCTGCCGGCCGTCGTGTCATACGCCGCATGCTTGAGGCGACTGCGCAGGTCGCCGATGTCGTTACGCAAGCTGCGGGTGGTCGGCAGATTCGGCAGATCGAGACGATGCACCGCTTTGGATGCGATCAGACCGTGCTGGATCAGGTGATGCATCGAGTCAGCCAACGCGGCGTTGTTCAACAGGTGATAACGGTCGTAACGGTATTTATCGAACTTGTGCAGATAGACGTTATTGAGGCTCGCGCCGCTGTAGATCACGCAATCGTCAATCACGAAGCCCTTCAGATGCAATACACCGAACAGCTCGCGGGTTTGCACCGGAACCCCATATACCGGCACTTCACTTTGGTGTGTGCGAGTCGTTTCCTGATACCACGCCGAGTTGCCCGGCTGTTTGCCGGCGCCGATCAAACCACGCTGGGCGCGCAGCCAGTCGACCACCACCACGACATCCAGCTCCGGACGTGCCAGTTTGGCCGCATGCAAGGCATCGAGAATTTCCTGGCCGGCTTCATCCTGTTGCAGGTAAAGCGCCACGATGTAGACCCGCCGGGTTGCGCTGGCGATCTGTTCCAGCAGGCAACGACGAAACTCGGCAGCGCCAGAGAGAATGGTGACGGCCTCGGCGGTCAGCGGGAAACTGCGCAGTTTGGGCAGCAGGGAGCGTTTGAAAAGCGACGGCATAGGGCTCGCAATGGGTCGAATCCGAAGAGCTTCAGAGCTTACACCATGGACAGGCTCGGGTCTCGTGGTGTGCCTGATCTTCGCAAGCAACCTCTGTCGAAGGCATTTCATCTGCCGGCAAAAATATCTGCTTGACCATGGAGAACGACCGTTCTACTGTTAGCGCATGAACGAACTCACGAGTAATCAAACCCGCGACATCATTCTGGATGTCACCGAAAAGCTGATCTATAAAAGTGGCATTGCAGCCACGGGCATGGATCTGCTGGTGAAAACCGCTGGTGTCTCCAGGAAAAGCATTTACCGCTACTTCACCAACAAGGAGGCGTTGACCGTTGCTGCCCTGCAACGTCGCGATGTGCGCTGGATGCACTGGTACCGGACCGAGGTGAACAAGGCGCAAAACCCTGCCGAACGTTTGCTGAACCTGTTTACCGTGTTGAAGACATGGTTCGCCTCGGAAGGCTTTCGCGGCTGTGCATTCATCAACACCAGCGGCGAAACCGGGGACCCCAACGACCCCGTCCGAGGGGTGGCCAAAGAGCATAAGCAAAAGCTGCTCGATTACGTGGCTGAGCTGTGCACAGACCAGGGTGTTGCTGAACCTCTGGCAGTCGCCAGGCAGCTGCTGATCCTGATTGACGGCGCGATTACCGTGGCGTTGGTGATGGGCGACCACAGTGCCGCCGATGACGCAAAAAATGTCGCGCGAAAGGTGTTGGACCTGTAACTCGTTGATAACTGATTAGAGCGTTAACTTGATAGGGAGACATTGATATGTCCAGTGCAGAAGTTCGTCCGCCGTTGCCGCCCTTCACCCGTGAATCGGCGATTGAAAAGATCCGTCTGGCCGAGGACGGCTGGAACTCCCGCGACCCTGAACGGGTTTCGCTGGCCTATACGCTGGACACTCAATGGCGTAACCGGGCGGAGTTCGCGCATAACCGTGAGGAAGCGAAAAACTTCCTGGCGCGCAAATGGGCCAAGGAGCTGGATTATCGCCTGATCAAGGAACTGTGGGCGTTCACCGATAACCGCATCGCCGTGCGTTATGCCTATGAATGGCACGACGATTCGGGCAACTGGTTTCGCTCGTATGGCAATGAGAACTGGGAGTTTGACGAAAACGGGCTGATGGCCAATCGGTTCGCCTGCATTAATGACATGCCTATCAAGGAAAGCGATCGCAAGTTCCACTGGCCACTGGGCCGCCGTCCGGATGAGCATGCGGGCCTGTCGGAGTTGGGGTTGTAATCATTGGTCAACCTGCAGGGACTGGAGCCGAATGCAACATCTGCGGCCAGTCCCAAACTGTAGGAGCCGGGCTTGCCAGCGATGGCGGAGTGTCATTCAGCATAGTATTGCTGACCCACCGCAATCGCGAGCAAGCTTGCTCCTACGGGACCGGGGCGCTTGCAACATCTGCGACAGGTACCAAAATCCGAAAGGGTCGGGGCCGAATGCAACATCTGCGGCCAGTCCCAAACCTGTAGGAGCCGGGCTTGCCCGCGATGGCGGAGTGTTATTCAGCATAGTATTGCCTGACCCACCGCAAGCGCGAGCAAGCTTGCTCCTACGGGGCCGGGGCGTTTGCAACATCTGCGACAGGTACCAAAATCCGAAAGGGTCGGGGCCGAATGCAACATCTGCGGCCAGTCCCAAACCTGTAGGAGCCGGGCTTGCCCGCGATGGCGCCGCAGCGGTCGCCGCCCAATCCGGATATAGGTAAGATACCCGCCCTGCCCCGCAGCTAAAATCTGCCCCCCGCCGAATAAGTCGATTCCATGCCATTCGAACTCAGCGTTGACCTCACTACCTTGGCCATTCTGGCCGTCGTTGCCTTTATTGCCGGTTTCATCGACGCCATTGCCGGCGGCGGTGGGTTGTTGACCACGCCAGCGCTATTAACCGCAGGTCTGCCACCGCACCTGGTGTTGGGCACTAACAAGCTCAGTTCGACCTTCGGCTCAGCCACCGCCAGTTTCACCTTCTACCGGCGCAAGCTGTTCCATCCACGGCAATGGCTGCACGCGATCGTCGGTACGCTGATCGGCGCGCTGACCGGCGCCGTGGTCGCGCATTACCTGCCCGCCGAATGGCTGAACAAGATGCTCCCGGTGATCGTATTCGGTTGCGGCCTCTACCTGCTGTTCGGCGGCACTCCCAAGGCACCGCTGGACAGCGACGCACCGATCAAGAAGAAATGGCAATCCACCCAAGGCTTCACGCTTGGTTTCTACGACGGTGTGGCAGGCCCCGGTACCGGCGCGTTCTGGACAGTGAGCAGCATGCTCATGTACCCGATCGATCTGGTCAAAGCCAGCGGCGTTGCGCGCAGCATGAACTTCGTCAGCAACATCGCGGCGCTGTCGGTGTTTATTTTCTCGGGTCAGGTGGACTGGATCATCGGCCTGAGCATGGGCCTGTCGGTGATGGTCGGCGCGTTCTTCGGCGCGCGCACCGCCATCAGTGGCGGCGCAAAATTCATCAGGCCGGTATTCATCACCGTGGTGCTCGGCCTGACCGTGCGCCTAGCCTGGCAGCACTGGTTCAGCGTGGCCTGAACGGCGCGCCACGTAGGCATCAATCAGGTAACGTGCAATCGAGCGGGACGCTGGCAACGGCGGCAGCTCATGCACGTTAAACCACTGGGCATCCTCGATCTCGTCTTCCTGACAGACGATCTCGCCCCCGGCATATTCAGCATGAAAACCCAGCATCATCGAATGCGGAAACGGCCAGCACTGACTGCCCATGTACTGGATATTCTTCACCTCGATCCGCACCTCCTCACGCACCTCACGAATCAGGCAATCCTCGGCGGATTCTCCCGGCTCGGCGAAGCCCGCCAGTGTGCTGTAAACCCCCGTGACAAAGCGTGGCGAACGCGCCAGCAGAATTTCATCGCCGCGGGTAATCAGCACAATCATGCTCGGCGAAATCCGCGGGTAGTAACGCAGATCACAGGACTGACAATACATGGCCCGCTCGCGCGGCACTTGATGCGTGGCCTGCCCGCAATTTCCGCAGAAGCGATGTTCACGGGCCCAGGTACCGATTTGCGCGGCATAACCGAGCACCTTGAACAGCGTGTGATCACCTTCGAGCATGAACGCCCGCAGCCCTTTCCAGTTGCAGCCCGCTACGTCGCTGGAACTGCGCAGTTCCAGCAGGTAAACCGGCTCGCCGTCCAGATGGCCGATGCCATGTTCGGCCAGCACGGACAAATCCTGACGCTTGAGCCATTCACGGGGGAACAGCGCGCCATTGTCATCGACCAGAAAACCATCGGGGCTGCGCACAACGGTCCAGCCGCCGGGTTGATCGGTGTCCAGTACTGCAGTGGTCCAGCGTGATGTCATGTTCTATCAATCCAGAAATTCGGGTTTCTGTTTGCTCATGTGGGCGGCCATGGCCACGCGCAGATCGTTGGATTGCAGCATGGCGGCGTTCCAGGTGGCAACGTAGTCGAGTCCGTCGTCGATGCGATGGTCGCGCATGTAGCCGATCATCTCTTTGGTGCCACTGATGGCAATCGGCGACTTGCCGGCGATCTCGCGGGCAATGCCCATCACACCTTCGAGCAGGCTGGTCGTGTCGCTGTAGACGCGATTGACCAGGCCAATCTCACGGGCTTCCTCGGCACCAAAGGTGCGTCCGGTGTAAGCCAGTTCACGCAGCATGCCGTCCCCGATGATCCGCGGCAAGCGTTGCAGGGTGCCGACGTCGGCGGCCATGCCGATGTCGATTTCCTTGATCGAAAATTGCGCGTCCCCGGCAGCGTAGCGCATATCACAGGCGGCAATCAGATCGATCGCCCCACCCAGACAATAGCCTTGAATCGCCGCCAGTACCGGTTTGCGGCAATTGTCCACGGCATTGAAAGAGGCTTGCAGCGCCAGAATCTTGCGCCGTAGCAGCCGTGCGTTGCGACCGACGTCCTTGCCCATTTCATTGGCCACACCGGCGAGCATCATCAGGTCAATGCCGGAAGAGAAATGTTTGCCGGCACCGCTCAACACCACCACGCGCACTTCGTCGGTGTCATCGATCCATTGAAAGATCTCGATGATCTCGCTCCAGAAGGCAGCGTTCATCGAGTTGATCTTTTCCGGACGATTGATCTGCACATGGGCGATCTTATCGGCCAGTTCGACGGTGAACGCGGTGTATTCAGACATGGCAGTGTTCCTTTACCGGACAAAAACGAGGTCAGGACTATACCAAGGACCAGCAACAACCAGTAAGGCAGTGCATCGGCCGAACACAGGACTTAATGCCGCCCCGACTTGGTGCAAAAGCCTCAGGTTTGATTGCTCCTTTATATGACCTACAAGTCACTTTCTAGCTCGTGAAAAAATAAAACCCGCCCTTCGTCGGTGCGATTGCAGTTTTATTCGGGACGTTCGTTCCGCTATAAACCGATTGTCGAACAATTTTGCCATCTGCAACGCAGCGCTCTATGTTCTGGCCTAGACTGATTTTCGGGGCCTTAACCGGTCAGGCACAAAGCACGAAAATAATCGAAACTTTTGCCGTTGGTGGCCGGTCCTCTTAATGGTAGGCGGGTTGCACTGGTGCAATCCTTGCAACCTCACTCCAGCCATTCTGCTTCAGCGCATGGTTAGCGTTTGCTCACTTTGCGTAGCGCGATTGCGCCTCCTGCTTGCGCTTGGCGCTTGTGCCTCGCGCTTGCGCCCGGCCACAGGAATTGGCCATTGGACATTGCTCGCCAGACCAGAATTAGATCAATAACACGGGAGATTCAAATGATCAGTGCGGCTTTAGATATTCAGGGAGAACGTGCTCATCAGCAGGTCGGCGAATCGAGCGCTTTGAGCGTAACCAGCAACCTCCCGGTGATCGTCCCGGGTGTGCGAACGCTCACACCGACGCCGAGCCAGAATCCGAATCGAAAGAAGGTCTTGTTTGTCACCTCGGAAATTGCCGACCTGGTGAAGACGGGTGGTCTGGGCGACGTCTCCGCAGCGCTGCCCCGCGCCATGTCGCACCTGCATGATGTACGCGTGCTGATTCCTGGTTATCCGCAAGTGCTGAACAGCGAGAATCCGATTCACATCATCGGTGAGCTGGGTGGCCATGCCGCACTGCCGCCTTGCAAGATCGGGCGCATGGACATGCCTGACGGTCTGGTCATTTACGTGTTGATGTGCCCTGAGCTATACGAACGCGAAGGTTCGCCTTACGGCGCCAACAACGGTCGCGACTGGCCGGACAACCATATTCGTTTCGCCCGCCTCGGTCTGGCCGCAGCTGACATTGCTGCCAACCTCGCTCAAATTCACTGGTGCCCGGACCTGGTGCACGCGCATGACTGGCCGGCAGGCCTGGCGCCTGCTTATATGCACTGGCGCGGGCAGCGTACGCCAACGCTGTTCACCATCCACAACCTCGCCTACCAAGGTGTGATCGGCCTGGGTTCCTGCCCGGAGCTGGGCATTCCTGCGCATGCATTGCAGCAGGAAGGCATGGAGTTCTACGGCAAGATGTCGTACCTCAAGGCCGGCATGGCCTATTCGAGCCACATCACCACCGTCAGCGCGACCTACGCTCAGGAAATCACTACGCCGGCCTTCGGCTGCGGCCTCGACGGCTTTCTTGCCGCCAAGACCCAACAGGGTTTGCTCAGCGGCATCCCCAACGGCATCGATGAAAGCTGGGATGCGGCGACCGACGCCCACCTGTTCCGCCCGTTCCAGATTGGCGATTGGGAAGGTAAAGCCGTCAATGCTGCGCACGTTCGCGATCTGTTCGGTCTGGAAGATTCCAAAGGCCCTCTGTTTGCCGTGGTGTCACGACTGGTTTATCAGAAGGGTCTGGACCTGACCGAAGGCGTCACTGAATACATCGTCAAGTCCGGTGGCCAGATCGCAATCATCGGCCGTGGCGAACCTGAAGAAGAACAGGCGATGCGTGAGCTGGCCCTGCGCTTCCCTGGACAAGTGGGCGTGCGCATCGGCTTCAACGAAACCGATGCGCGGCGCATGTTTGCCGGCAGCGATTTCCTGCTGATGCCATCACGTTACGAGCCGTGCGGCTTGAGCCAGATGTACGCGCAACGCTTCGGCTCGTTGCCCGTGGCACGTAATACCGGCGGCCTGGCTGACACCATTGAAAACGGCGTGACCGGGTTTCTGTTCGACGAATCCACGGTAGAAAGCTACCAGGAAGCGTTAAGCCGGGCCTTCAAGGTTTTCGCTTATCCCGATTTGCTCAACGCCATGCGCTGCCGCGCCATGGCTGCTCCCTTCAACTGGAGCAACGCAGTTGAACCCTATGCCGAACTTTATGAACAACTCGTCGCTAAAGCGCTCGGTAAATCGCACAGACAGTAAGAGGTTTTACGAATGCCGTTACGGACCCAAGAGACCTGGCCCCACGGCGCAATAATGCTGGACGCTGAACATACGCGTTTTGCCTTGTGGGCGCCGGACGCGGTCTCTGTCAGCGTTGAATTGCAAGATGGCCAATCCTTGCCGCTGTTGCCTCAGGCCAATGGCTGGTACGTGAACGAGGCGCGTTGCTCGGCCGGCACGCGTTACCGCTTCAAAATCGACAATGAGCTGGAGGTGCCCGATCCGGCCTCCCGCGCCCAGGACGGTGACATCGACCGCCACAGCATTGTGGTTGATCCCCTCGCCTATTCCTGGCAACACCGAGATTGGCAGGGACGGCCATGGAGCGAAGCGGTTATCTACGAGTTGCACGTCGGTGCTCTCGGTGGCTACAGCGAAGTTGAAAAGCAGTTGGTCCGCCTCGCCGACCTCGGCGTGACCGCCATCGAGCTGATGCCCATCGCGCAATTCCCCGGTGACCGCAACTGGGGCTATGACGGGGTTCTGCCTTATGCGCCCCAAGCCTCGTACGGCACACCCGAGCAACTGAAGCATTTGATCGACACCGCCCACGGCCACTGCCTGGCGGTACTGCTTGACGTGGTTTACAACCATTTCGGCCCCGATGGCAATTACCTGCATCGATACGCCAAAGGCTTCTTCAACGAAGACAAGCACACCCCATGGGGCGCGGCGATCGATTTCCAGCGGCGCGAAGTGCGCGACTTTTTTATCGACAACGCGTTGATGTGGTTGTTGGAATATCGCTTCGACGGCTTGCGTTTCGACGCAGTGCACGCCATCAAAAGCCCGGATTTTCTGCAAGAGCTGGCGCAGCGAGTGCGCGAGCAGATTGATCCTGCACGGCATGTGTGGCTCACCGTCGAGAACGAGCACAACCAGGCCAGCCTGTTGCAGGAAGGCTTTGACGCGCAATGGAACGACGACGGCCATAATGCCTTGCACGTATTGCTGACGGGTGAGACTGACGCTTATTACGCTGACTATGCCGACGACACCACAGAAAAGCTGGCACGTTGTCTGAGCCAGGGCTTCGTGTTTCAGGGCCACACCAACCGTCACGGCGAAGCTCGCGGTGAACCCAGCGGCCATCTGCCCACCAGTGCGTTCGTGCTGTTCCTGCAGAACCATGACCAGATCGGCAATCGCGCCTTTGGCGAGCGCCTGCCGCAACTGGCTCACCCGGATGCCTTGAAAGCTGCCACCGCGCTGTTGTTGCTGTCGCCGATGGTCCCGCTGATGTTCATGGGTGATGAGTTCGCAGCGGAGCAGCCCTTCCTGTTTTTCACCAGCCACCACGGTGAACTGGCGGAACTGGTCCGTGAAGGTCGACGCAACGAATTCTCCGCGTTCAGCGCCTTTGCCGATCCGGAAAAACGCGAGCGGATCCCCGATCCCAATGCTCGGGAAACGTTCGAGGCCTCGCGGCCTGACTTGCGTGAGCGCCCTTCGGCGAGCCACGACCTGTACCGGCAATTGCTGCAGCTGCGCCGCGAGCACATCGTGCCGCACCTGACCGACGCAGAGGCCCTGGGCGCCGACGTGCTGGGCATAGGCGCGGTGTCCGCTCGCTGGCGTCTGGCCAATGGCAGTGAGCTGCGAATCGACCTGAACCTCAGCGATACGCCAGTGGTCCACTCCCCACAGGCCGAGGCTTTGCGGGTGTTCGAACATCCGCCACAGGCATTCGGCCTACTGGATCAGGGCACGCTTGCCCCGTATTGCGCGCTAGTCAGCCTCACGGCCGCAGCCCCTTTGCTACCCCCGGATGGAGAGCGCCAATGAGTGATGCGCAACTGGAAATACTCGCCAGCCGAGCTGGCCTGGCTGTTGACTGGATCGACGCCAACGGTCGCCAACAGAAAGTCGCTCCAGCAGTATTACGCAACGTTTTGACCGGGCTCGGCCACCCTGCGAGCACGGCCATGGAAATCGACGCCAGCCTGCTCGAATTGCAGGCAGTGCAACAGACCCGGCACCTGCCGCCGTTGCTCACCGCTGACGTCGGTGTCAGCCTTGATCTATCCCGGTATTTCGCCCCACAGACTCCTTGCGAAATTCACCTGGAAGACGGTTCCCGGATCGACCTGAAGCTGGACACGGAAGCGTTTCTGCCAGGGCTGATCCCGGTCGGGTATCAGAGCGTGCGCATCGACGACCAGGAGTTCACGCTGGCCGTGGCCCCGGAGCGTTGCTACAGCGTGGGCGACGCGGTAGAAAATCCGATACCCCGTGCCTGGGGTTTGAGCGTTCAGCTGTACTCGTTGCGTCGTTCTGGCGATGGCGGTTTTGGCGACACCCAGGCACTGGAAAATCTTGCCCGAGTGGCCGGTGAACGCGGTGCCGAGGCACTTGCAATCAGCCCGATGCACGCGATGTTCAGCAGCGATACCCACCGCTACAGCCCGTACTCACCGTCCAGTCGCCTGTTCCTTAAC
>JALYPE010000305.1 GCA_030856525.1 Pseudomonadota bacterium
GGCTTGGCCCTGCGCCATGAGGAGGTTAAATCCACGGGCGACGATGAACTACCTGCCGAGCATCTGGTGCAACCCGTGGTGGGCCATCTCAACGTTGACCCACAACACGCCGTGCATGGCGATACGCAAAACCTCGAAGACAGCCAGGTGGCCGCCGGCATCATGATGAGCGACATGCTGGCGTTTGGTGGTCTGGTCGAGCGGGCGATGGAGGTATTCCTGGTGACCTTGCTCGGGGTGATTCTGATCTCGCATTGGGACTGGCGAGCGCTGCCGATCGCCGCCGTGTTGTTCTGCCTGATTCGACCACTCTGCGTGATCGCCATGCCCTGGGGCGGTTTGCTGCCAATGCGTCAGCGTGTACTGATCGGCTGGTTCGGTATCCGCGGGATCGGCAGCCTGTACTACCTGTTCTATGCCTTGAACCATGGGCTGGAGCCGTCGGTAGCGAACGTGTGCCTCAACCTGACGCTGTCGGTGGTTGCGCTGAGCATCCTCGTCCACGGCATCAGTACGCAGCCGATACTTGCCCGGTATGAACAGCGCAAGAAACGAAAAGCTTGATGCCGTTTCAGTTCAAGAACGTTTCGATTCATCAAATTTTCACGATCATAAAATTGCAATCCTTCGGCAACTTTGCCGGTCATACCTTTAATGCTGCCCTGCCCGCGCAGGGTGGAAATTCTCCGGTCCGGTTCCTTGAGGCGATGGCCTGTGAAGGAATCTCATCATCGAAGGTGCCCGACATGATCCATTATTCCACCCGCGACGAAATCAGCGCTTGCCGAGCGTTTGCCCTGGATCGTAATCGTCATCTGTTTGAAGAAGCTCAGGCGCTGAGCAACACCGCGTTCGAATTGCTTGAAGGCAGTGACCTCGATGCTGAACAGTTTGACCGATACCAGGCCATGCGCAGGAGAGCCGATTTGAAATACGAGGAAGCCATCGAACATTTACGCTTGCTGAATGAGGATTTCCCGGCGGTGACCACGGCCCCACCACTCACGCAACGTCCGGTGCATTCCTACGAATCCAGAGCATGAACACGCAGGAGCCAGGCTTTGCCGGCGAAGACAATCTTGAAATCGTCCGCGCGGCAGGCCTGCCTCTTATTTCTCGCGACGCCGAGAGGCGTCCAACCTACATGGCTGGGACCGGCGCAACATCTGCAATGCCCTCAGTCAGCGGCACATCGCTCGATCCCGGGGTCAGGATGACCTTGCGGCACTCTTCCTGTTTCTTGTCGAACATCTTGTAACCCTCGGCGACCTGCTCCAGCGACATCCGGTGTGAAATGATCGCGTCCGGTTGCAGACGGCCGGTTTCTATGTACCCAAGCAACTCCGGCAGGTAGCGCTGCACGTGAGTCTGACCCATCTTGAATGTCAGGCCTTTGTCGAACGCATCGCCAAACAGGAAACCGTGAATAAACCCGGTATAAACGCCCGGCACACTGACGACCCCGCCACGACGCACGGCGGCGATGCATTGGCGCAAGGCTTTGCCGCTGCTGCCTTCCAGTTTCAGCGTGGCCAGAATGGTTTCGGTGGTGCTGCCCTTGGCTTCGAATCCCACCGCATCGATCACCGCATCCACACCACGGCTGCCCGCAGTTTGACGAATGATCGTATCGGCAGGATCGTCGTCGTCATCAAAATTGATCGGGATCACGCCATAGGTCTTTTGCGCGTAGGCCAGCCGATAGTCATGGTGATCAACCATGAATATCTGGTCGACACCTAGCATTTTTGCGCAAGCAGCGCTCAACAATCCAACCGGTCCGGCACCGTAAATGGCCAGGCTTGAACCCTGTCCTACACCTGCATTGAGGACCGCTTGCCATGCAGTCGGAAGGATGTCCGAGAGGAACAACACTTTTTCGTCCGCCAGTGTGCCGGGAACCTTGAACGGCCCCGTATTGGCCTTGGGCACTCTGACCAACTCGGCCTGACCACCAGGCACGCCACCGTACAAACGACTGAACCCAAACAAGGCTGCCGGTGGCGGAATGATTTTCTTGTTGAGACTCGCACCAGGGCCGCTGTTGGTGGTTTCGCAGCAGGCAAACTGCTCCTGCTGGCAGAAGAAGCAATCGCCGCAGGCGATAACGAACGGGATGACGACTCGATCGCCGCGCTGAACGGCAGTCACGTCCTTGCCGGTTTCCTCGACGATGCCCATGAACTCATGACCGAAAATGTCACCGTGTTCAACAGTCGGAATCTTCCCACGGTACAGGTGCAAGTCAGAACCACAGATGGCAGTGGCGGTGACGCGCAGAATGATATCGTCGGGCGCTTCTATAACGGGATCGGGCACGGTTTCAATCCTGACGTCATGTGCTCCGTGGTAAGTCATCGCACGCATGGCTGCTTCCTCGCTGGTCAATAAAGACATCGGTTGTCTGTATTAAGGGAGCCGCGTCGGGTCGCGAGTTCAGTCGGAAATATAGCGAATCTGATCAGCGGTGCGGGCGAGTAATTCGGCGTGGGAGCGCAGCCGCGAACTGCATGAGTCAAATTACAGGCTCATGCAACCTGCACGAAGGGGGAAATCACTTGGCCGGCTAACTGGTTGAATTCATGGCTTATTTTGCATTACTAAAAAGCGGCACGGCATATGCTCTATCAGTAAGAGCGACATTCGGCCCAGAGACCGTTCGCGCTCAACCCTGACTTGATGAGAGATTCGACCATGAACGCCATTGACCTGTTGAAAGCCGACCATGAACGCGTAAAAGCCATTCTCACCCAATTAAGCGAGTCCACCGAGCGCGGTGTGAAAAAACGCACTGATCTGCTCGCCAAACTGGAAATGGAGATCACTATTCATACACGTCTTGAAGAAGAAATTCTTTATCCCGCCTTCAAAAAGGCCGGTGGCAAAGAGCAAGACATCATGTATTACGAAGCCAAGGAAGAGCACCGCACCGTTGATGCGCTGGTGCTGCCCGACCTGAAGAAAACTGATCCGGGCAGCCTCGAATTTTCCGGTCGTGTGAAAGTGGTCAAGGAACTGCTTGAGCACCACATCGAGGAAGAGGAAGAGGAAATGTTCCCGCAGGCGAAGAAGCTGTTGGGCAACGCTACCCTGGAAGAGCTGGGTGCTGAGATGGAAAAAATGAAAGCTCAGTACAAGAAAGAATTAAGTGCGAGCAATCTGGCAGCGTAAGTCATGTGGAAAACCTGTAGCGGCGGCGGAGTTCGACGCAGGCTTCGCCAGCTACAGGTCCGCGATTTAATTCAATGGATCGGTCACTTGAATATAAAACGCGTAAAAACCGAGCAATATCCAGAATGTGGCAAAAATCCACGGCGTGCGCACCGAAAAGAGTAACGCCTTGCGATACCCCTTGTGCGATGACTCCATCTCACTGAACAACGGCGACTCGTCATACGCCATCCCCATCACAGGTTCACTGCGCAGCAGTTCGCTCTGTTTGAAATGCCAGTGATCAATAATGTCGTAAGCGGCGCGAATGCCAGGCCAGGCATTCAATGAACTGAGCACACCGAGCAGTGCCAGAAACGGCGGCACCACCAGCGTAAACAATTTGCCCCACTCCGGATTGAGGTTAGCCATGCACGAGGCGAAGGCGATCACCAGAAAGGATTGCGCGGTCAGGTAGGCGTCTGTGCGGTTGGCCAGGATGCTGGTTTCGTATTGAATTTCCCGCCGATAGAAATCCAGGCGCTCTTTGGGTGAGCCGAACATCTTGGCGTTATGCTCGGACAGGGTTTCGTCCAGCGGAATTTCAGTCAATATTTTTGGCACGGGAATCACGCACGAAATCGAAAGGGGTTAGAAGAACCCTCAGCCGACAAGTTCAGCCGGCAAGCCAGGTATCGACCAATGGGCCTGTGAGCCCGTAGACCGGATCAGTTGCGGGAGCCGTCACTCTCGCAATCCGGGCAATGGATGCATCGTGACTATCCGGGTCGGGGCGCTGGATGTCGTAGTCTTGCTGGCCTTCTGGATAAGCACCCACGACCAGGAAATCCGCGCTTTGCTGCAGGCTGCAATGGCCAGTGCCGGCCGGCAGAATCATAACGTCACCCTCTTCGACTTCCTGCTCCGCCCCCTTGGGACCGCCGAGTTTCAAATGCGCCCGGCCTTTGGCGATGCCGAGAACTTCGTGTGCATTCGAGTGGTAGTGGTGATAGTCAAACACCTGCGCGCGCCATTGTGCAGGCCAGTGGTTGGCGCTGAACAGTGCTTCGAACGCGCTGGCCTTGTCCGCTGAATCAAGCGCGACGTTTTTATAGATCAGCACCGGCAAGCGGCTATTGGGCGTCTGCCCGTCATCTTCGAAGAACAACTGAATCAGCGAATTGCCAATGAGATTGTTCATGATTGAAACGCTCCGCAGGGCCGTAAGATTGTGAGCGGCACGACGGCAAAAGATTCAGTGCCGTTGTGCCGCAGCGCCCGATGGTGTCTTGTCACTTCATTGTCGCGGCAATGATTTCCACAAGATTGAGCTGGGTGAACGGCTTCGACAATCGCGGCAGTTTCGTGGCGAAGCCTTCCAGACGCTCGGCATAGCCCGTTGCGAGGATGATCGGCAGGTCCGGTCTGAGATTTCGGATCTCTTGTGCCAGCTGTGCACCGTCCATCTGCGGCATGGCCATGTCGGTGATCACCAGATCGACGGGTTGATCGCTGTCGAACACTTTCAGCGCCTGGGCGGCAGATACTGCACTGATCACTCGATGCCCGAGGTCTTCAAGCAACAGGCTGGTGCTGGTCAGGACCAGACTGTCGTCGTCCACTACCAATACACACAAGCCTGGCACCGGCGGCGCGAGCTCTTCCGGTGCCGACGTGACAGGAGTGCCGCGGGTTGACACCGGCAACCACAATTCGGCGATCGTGCCCTCGTTTTTCTGACTCTTGAGAATGAAGCGGCCACCCAGTTGTTCGATGAAGCCATGCACCATCGACAACCCTAGCCCCGTACCTTTGCCCACGCCTTTGGTGGTGAAGAACGGGTCCATCGCCATGGCCAGCGTGCTTTCGTCCATGCCCTCCCCGGTATCAGTCACACTCAGGCAGACGTAACGCTCGCTCGTCAGAGGCAACTGTGGCTGCCCGTCGGCCTCTTCGGTTTTTGCACTGATGATGATCTTGCCGCCATGGGGCATGGCGTCGCGCGCATTGGTCGCCAGATTCAGCACCGCCAGTTCAAGCTGATTGACATCCGCGATTACCGGCTCAAGTGTGGGCGAAAACCGCGTTTCCAGAACAACTGAGGGACCGAGGGAACTGCGCAGCAAGCCACTGATGCCCAAAACCAGCTGGGGTATTTCGACAACTTGTGTCTTGAGCTCCTGACGTCGGGCAAAAGCCAGCATCCGCTGAGTCAGGGAGACACCGCGCTGGGCACCTTGCGTAGCATTGTCCAGCAGACGGGTGATGCGCGGGTCGTCGCCCACACGTTTGCGCACGATTTCCAGATTGCCCAGGATCACCGTCAGCAGATTGTTGAAGTCGTGGGCGATGCCCCCGCTGAGCTGGCCAATCGCTTGCATCTTCTGCGCCTGAAACAGCGCTTCACGGGTTTTCTCCAGGGTTTGCTGGGCAATGGTCGCTTCGGTGATATCC
>JALYPE010000333.1 GCA_030856525.1 Pseudomonadota bacterium
TGCGTGACCTCCCCTTTCGGAGCTCACGGTAAATGCCAACCCGCTGCGGATTCTGCGCGCGGCAGCACCCGAATTATCAGGGATACGTGTAGGGTGGAGATGCACAACCGCTGGACTGTGTAGCATTAGGCTTTATCAAGACGCTTCATCTCGTCCACAGCCGCCGGTTGATTCCTCCTCCTGACTGAGTGCTTAAGTAGCCACAGCAAGCAGGACGCGTACGTCGCGATGAAGGCCCACATTGGCCGGACTTCGCTGGACACGGGAATGGCCAACCACTCCCGACGCACCTGACACCGACCGTGAGAAGTCGTGTGTGCCGAACGCCGTTTCCGGCAGCCCGGAAACCGACGGTACTACATGAAAAGAATGCTGATTAACGCAACTCAACCCGAAGAGTTGCGTGTTGCACTGGTAGATGGCCAACGCCTCTACGACCTGGACATCGAATCCGGTGCACGCGAGCAGAAGAAGGCCAACATCTATAAAGGCCGGATTACTCGCATCGAACCAAGCCTGGAGGCTGCCTTTGTCGATTTCGGCTCCGAGCGCCACGGCTTCCTGCCCCTCAAAGAAATCTCCCGCGAATACTTCAAGAAAGCTCCTGAAGGCCGCGTCAACATCAAGGACGTCCTGAGCGAAGGCCAGGAAGTCATCGTTCAGGTCGAAAAAGAAGAACGCGGCAACAAGGGCGCTGCCCTGACCACGTTCATCAGCCTGGCCGGTCGTTATCTCGTTCTGATGCCGAACAACCCACGTGCCGGCGGTATCTCCCGTCGCATCGAAGGTGAAGAGCGCAACGAGCTGCGTGAAGCCCTGAACGGTCTGGTTGCCCCTGCCGACATGGGTCTGATCGTGCGCACTGCCGGCCTCGGCCGCAGCAGCGAAGAAATGCAGTGGGACCTCGATTACCTGCTGCAACTCTGGACAGCCATCAAAGAAGCTTCGCTGGATCGTTCCGCGCCGTTCCTGATCTATCAGGAAAGCAACGTGATCATCCGCGCCATCCGCGATTACCTGCGCCAGGACATCGGCGAAGTGCTGATCGACAGCGTCGAAGCTCAGGACGAAGCCCTGACCTTCATCCGCCAGGTGATGCCGCAGTACGCCAGCAAGATCAAGCTGTACGAAGACAGCGTTCCGCTGTTCAACCGCTTCCAGATCGAAAGCCAGATCGAGACCGCTTTCCAGCGCGTCGTTGAACTGCCTTCCGGTGGTTCCATCGTGATCGATCCGACCGAAGCCCTGGTGTCCATCGACATCAACTCGGCGCGCGCCACCAAAGGCAGCGACATCGAAGAAACCGCTCTGCAGACCAACCTTGAAGCCGCCGAAGAAATCGCCCGTCAGTTGCGCTTGCGCGACATCGGCGGTCTGATTGTCATCGACTTCATCGACATGACCCCTGCCAAGAACCAGCGCGCCGTGGAAGAGAAAGTCCGCGAATGCCTGGAAGCTGACCGCGCTCGTGTGCAGGTCGGTCGCATCTCGCGCTTCGGCCTGCTGGAAATGTCCCGTCAGCGCCTGCGTCCATCGCTGGGCGAAAGCAGCGGCATCGTCTGCCCGCGCTGCAACGGCACCGGCATCATCCGTGACGTCGAATCGCTGTCGCTGGCCATCCTGCGCCTGATCGAAGAAGAAGCCCTGAAAGACCGTACCGCTGAAGTCCGCGCGCAAGTGCCGATTCCGGTCGCGGCTTTCCTGCTCAACGAAAAACGCAACTCGATCACCAAGATCGAACTGCGCACCCGTGCCCGCATCGTCATCCTGCCGAACGATCACCTCGAAACGCCGCACTTCGAAGTACAGCGTCTGCGTGATGACAGCCCGGAAGCCGGCATCAATCAGACCAGCTACGAAATTGCAGCCGCCGCTGCCGAAGTCGAAGAAGTTCAGCCAGCTGCCGCGACCCGCACCCTGGTTCGCCAGGAAGCCGCCGTCAAGACGGCTCCGGCCCGCGCCAACGCTCCGGTTCCAACTGAAGCCGTCGCAGCACCTGTAGCCGCGCCGGCCGTCGTGCCTGAGCCAAGCCTGTTCAAAGGCCTGGTGAAATCCCTGGTCGGTTTGTTTGCGACCAAGGAAGAGCCTGCTGCTCCGGTTGCGGTTGAAAAACCGCCGACCACCGAGCGTCCGGCCCGTAACGAAGAGCGTCGCAACGGTCGTCAACAAAGCCGCAATCGTAACGGTCGCCGCGATGAAGAACGCAAGCCTCGCGAAGAACGCGCACCACGTGAAGAACGTGCGCCGCGTGAGCCGCGTGAAGCCCGTGAAGAGACGCCAGCCGTCGCTCGCGAAGAACGCGCTCCGCGTGAAGAGCGTGCACCACGCGCGCCTCGTGAAGAACGTGCACCTCGCGCACCGCGTGAAGATCGCAAGCCACGTGGCGAGCGGGAAGAGCGCGTTCGTGAACTGCGTGAACCTCTGGATGCCGCTGCACCGGTCGTCGCTGCCAATGCTACCGCTGAAGAACGTCCGGCTCGCCAGCCACGTGA
>JALYPE010000337.1 GCA_030856525.1 Pseudomonadota bacterium
ACCTGATACGCTGAGAACCGCAGCCAGCGCCAAATGTAAAGGAGGGCAAGCGATGCTCATTCTGTAAGAGCAACTCTTCCCCCCAACCACATTTAAACAATCAACCCTCAGGCCTGAACATCAACACCGCCAACGGCGGCAGATTCAGCACCAGCGACTCTGGTTGCCCGTGGCTTGGCTCCGTTTCTGTAAACGCCCCGCCGCCATTGCCGTAGTTCGAACCAGCGTACTTCTCCGAATCACTGTTGATCAGCTCGGTCCAGCGCCCGGCGAATGGCACGCCAATGCGATAAGCTTCACGCGGCATCGGCGTGAAGTTGGCCACGACCAGTACCGGCCGGCCGTCTGCACTCCAGCGCAGCCACGCATAAACACTGTTGATCGCATCATCGCCGATCAGCCACTGGAAGCCTGCCGGTTTATGGTCCTGATCGTGCAGGGCCGGTTCCTCACGGTAGAGCTGGTTGAGGTCAGCCACCAGTTTCTGCACGCCTTGGTGCTCGGAGTATTGCAGCAGGTACCAGTCAAGCTGCTGATCGTGATTCCACTCGCGCCATTGACCAAACTCGCAACCCATGAACAGCAGTTTCTTGCCCGGATGCCCCCACATGAAACTCAGGTACGCGCGCAGGTTGGCGAATTTCTGCCAGCGGTCGCCAGGCATCTTGTCGATCAGCGAGTGCTTGCCGTGCACCACCTCGTCGTGAGAGATCGGCAGGATAAAGCGCTCGGACCAGGCATACATCAGGCCAAAACTCAGCTCGTTGTGGTGATGCGCGCGATAGACCGGATCCTGCTGAATGTAATGCAGCGAATCATGCATCCAGCCCATGTTCCATTTGTAATCGAAACCGAGCCCGCCCTGTTGGGTCGGTTGGCTGACGCCAGGCCACGCCGTGGACTCTTCAGCAATCACAAGCGCGCCCGGCGCTTCGAGATTGACCACGTCGTTGAGATGGCGCAGGAAATCGATGGCTTCAAGGTTCTCGCGACCACCATGACGGTTAGGTACCCATTCGCCGGCCTTGCGCGAATAGTCGCGATAGAGCATCGACGCCACGGCATCGACCCGCAGGCCGTCGATGTGGAAATGCTTGAGCCAGTGCAGCCCGGAAGCGAGCATGTAGCCATGCACTTCGGTGCGGCCAAGGTTGTAGATCAGCGTGTCCCAATCCTGGTGGAAACCTTCCTGCGGGTTGCCGTATTCGTACAGCGCGGTGCCGTCGAATTGGGCCATGCCGTGGGTGTCGGTTGGGAAATGCGCCGGGACCCAGTCAAGAATCACGCCGATGTCCGCCTGGTGGCAGGCGTTGATGAATGCCGCGAAATCATCCGGCGAGCCGTAACGCGCGCTCGGAGCGAATTGTGACAACAGTTGATAGCCCCACGAACCGCCAAACGGATGTTCCATGATCGGCATCAGTTCGATGTGGGTGAAGCCCAACTCCTTGACGTACGGAATCAGCCGCTCGCCCAACTCATGCCAGGTGTACTGGCGCGCTACTTCACCCAGATCGTCGAGTTCGCACTGCCAGGAGCCGGCGTGCAATTCGTAGATTGACAGCGGTGCGCTCGCCTGCTGGCGCTCAAGGCGCGCTTCCATCCAGGCATGGTCCTGCCAGTCGATGCTCAGCGGTGCAGCCACTTTCGAAGCAGTATCCGGTGGCAGCGTGGTCGCCAGTGCCATCGGGTCAGCCTTCAGGGGCAGGATGCCGTGGGCACCGAGAATTTCGTATTTGTAAGCCTCCCCTGCCTGCAGGCGCGGGATGAACAATTCCCAGACGCCGGTAGGGTGACGCAAGCGCATCGGATGACGGCGGCCGTCCCAGTTGTTGAAGTTGCCGACCACCGAGACACGTTTGGCGTTCGGCGCCCACACGGCAAAACGCACGCCATCCACGCCGTCGACAGTCATCAACTGCGCACCGAGGCAACTGCTCAGGTCGCGGTGATTGCCCTCGGCGAACAGGTACAAGTCCATTTCGCCAAGCAACGGCCCGAAGCTGTACGGGTCTTCGGAAAGCTGTTCACCACCGGCCCAGCGAACGCGGAGTTGATAAGGTTGTGCGCGGTCGAAATGCCCGACGAACAGCCCCGGCGTTTGCGTGCTTTGAAGGTTACCGAGCTCTTCGCCGGTGTCCTTGGCGACCACCTGCACGCTCAACGCGTCTGGCAGATACGCCCGAATGAATTGCCCACCGGCATTATCGCCATGGGGGCCGAGAATCGAGAAAGGGTCATGGTGCTCAGCGCGTACCAGTGCGTCGATGTCTTGCGCATTGGGCAGCAGCGCCTCTTGAGCGTGACCCTGTTCCTTGTTCGAGAAACTCATGACTATTCTCCACCAAGTTCGGAAAAGGGTTTAAGCCCACTTAATAATCCATACAAACCGTGCAGCGGCACTGGCAACCAGGTCGGACGATTTTCCGCTTCGTACGCCACTTCATAGGCTGCCTTTTCCAGACCGAACAACGCCAGCGCAGCGTCCTCGCCTTCCGGATCTTGCCATGCATGACCAAGAGTAGCTGCCGCCAGCCGATAAGCGTCGACAAAGGCCTGTTTTGCTTCACTCAAATAACGATCGGACACTCGCTGGCGGGCATCCTGTGCTTGCTCGGTGTTATCGACGTTGTGCACGTTGATCGCCATGGCCGCCGCGTAATCGAACGAGCGCAGTACGCCGCTGACATCTTTGTACGGGCTGTGTTTGCCGCGACGTTCCGACAGTGGACGAGCCGGTTCGCCTTCGAAATCGATCAGGTAAGCATCGCCCTTGATCACCAGCACCTGCCCCAAGTGCAAGTCGCCGTGAACGCGGATGCGCAGGCCGCCGGTGGCTTTTTTACCGAGTTCCTGCACGTGCGCCAAAATGGCTGTTTTGTTGTCCAGCAACCGCGTGACCGTGGCCTGGTCTGCACTGTTCAGCTCATCCTGGTGTTCCTGGAGCAATTTCAAGGCGCGCTCGACCTGAGCCGCGACATCCTTGGCCGAGACCACCGCGTCTTTCTCGCTGGTAACCTGCGGGGCGAAATCCGCGTCGTCGGTCGGCGCTGCCAGCACCTGGTGCATTTCGCCCAAGCGCTGACCAAGCATGCCGGCAAAATCACGCAACTCACCGAGGGCGTTGTAATGCTGCTCCTGCTCGGACATGGCGTCTGCCAGTTCGTCACGCAGCGCTCGTTCGAGGTTGTTCTGTGTCCATTCCCACGCGTCGCCCTGATTGCTCAGATAGCCTTGGGCAATCATCAGCAAATTGTCCTCGCCCTGGGCATCGCGACGTACTACGGAACCCAGCAGCGGCGAAATATTGCTGAAGCCGGCGTTGGTCAGGTACGCACTCATTTCCAGTTCCGGGTGCACACCCGAGGCGACCTTGCGGATCAGCTTGAGAACCATGCTGCTGCCAATCACCACCGAACTGTTGGACTGCTCGGCGGACAGATAGCGCACTTCCGATTCAGCGGTCAGGCCAAGTTTGGCCAGCTCTGCGGTCGGTTCGAAACGAATCTCGCCGCCATCCGAAGGCAACACGGTGTTGTCC
>JALYPE010000345.1 GCA_030856525.1 Pseudomonadota bacterium
GCGCAGCACTGATCGCTCTGCACACGGCGCCGAAAGATTACCTCGCCGGTAAAACCACGGAGGAAAAAAACGCACACCTTGAAGCCACCAGCTATCAGAATTTTCTGCTCAAAGACGTAGGACTTTCGGCTCAAGCAGTGAAGTACTTCCAAAGCCGCACCAATGACTTCATGGCATTGAGCATTGATGCCGTCGCCGCGTCCGACGCTTATTCGTTCGGTTTCCCAGGCTTCAGTGCGATGAATCTGGAGCCGATAAGTGAAGAAGCCCGGGCAGAAATGGAAGAGCCCTACATCTACCACTTCCCGGACGGCAACGCCTCGCTCGCTCGCCTGCTGGTGCGCAGCCTGATCCCGTCGGTGGCGCCGGGGCACACGATGGACGACGTGGTGCTCGCTGCATTCAATTACGCCAAACTGGACCAGCCGAACGCGCCCGTGCGTATCCGCCTCAACAGCACTGCGGTCAGCGTGCGCAATGTTGGCAGTGGCGTGAACGTCGGCTACAACCGTGGCGGCCAACTCAGCCAGGTTCGCGGCAAGCATTGCATCATGGCTTGCTACAACATGATCATCCCGTACCTGCTGCGCGACCTGTCGGCCGAGCAGTCCCACGCCCTGAGCCAGAACGTGAAATTCCCGCTGGTGTACACCAAGGTGGTGATCCGTAACTGGGAGTCGTTCCAGAAGCTGGGCGTTCACGAGATCTACGCCGCGACCCAACCGTACAGCCGCATCAAGCTCGACTACCCGGTGAGCATGGGCGGTTACGATCACCCGCGTGATCCGAAACAGCCCATCGGCTTGCACATGGTCTACGTGCCGACCAGCCCCAACAGCGGCATGAACGCCCGCGATCAGGCGCGTGCCGGACGTGGTCGCCTGTACGGTCAGTCCTTCGAACAGCTGGAAGCGCAACTGCGCGATCAGTTGCAACGCATGCTCGGCCCTGGCGGCTTTAAGCACGAGACCGACATTCTGGCCATTACGATCAATCGCTGGTCGCACGGCTATGCGTACTTTTCCAACAGCCTGTACGACGATTCTGATGAAAGCGAAAGATTGATGAACCTGGCTCGTAAGCCGGTTGGGCGCGTGAGCATTGCCAACTCGGATGCCGCGTGGAGCGCGTATGCGCATGCAGCAATCGATGAAGCGTATCGCGCGGTCGGAGAGATCGGCTGACGCCGCAAGCGCCATTTCAAGTGTTGGCCGCGACGCTCGTCCCGGCCAATTCCCTCACGCCTCAGAAGCGCGAAACACTGCGCATTGCATCAACCAGATAGCGCATCGCTATCTGGTCACTCTCCGATAACTCGCGATAGCGCTCAAGCAGCTTCGCTTCCTCTGAATTCAAACTGCGCCTTCGCCGAGCGGTCGTCAGGCAGGGCAAAATTCCTAACATCTGGGTGAAGCCTTGTACTTTCGACATGGACGATGTCCTTCTATCCGTTAGAGATGACTTCCAATACCGCATCGCCCTTCCATTTTTCAGCAGCGACCTCGTGCCAACTGAACCCCACCGGCCTGAGGGCAGAAACCGGTCATGCCCATAGAATAGGAAGTAACCCGGCGCTGAAAAGGAGTTTTTAGAGTAATTAGTCGAAAAAAGCAGAAATGCCCTCAAAATCAGAAGAGTCTGTCAGAAATGTTACCCGGAAATGTCTTGTTTCATTGCTACGCTATCATCCAGCCATCAACCAATTTTTCTCCCCAAGCGAACCGTTTAAGCTATTTGGCATCTGTTTAAAGTCCGTTGCGTTTGGCCGAAGGCATGTCCGAACCTAAATTCTGATCCAGCACGTGCCAGGAACGGCGCGGGATTGTTCACGACAGGTTGTACTTATGCACCGCAGGAATTTGCTCAAAGCTTCCATGGCCATCGCTGCCTACACCGGTTTGTCCGCCTCCGGCCTGCTTGCAGCGCGCGCTTGGGCCGGTGATAAAACCGCTGATGGCGAGGCGCATTTGTTCGACTTCGAAGCGCTCAAGTCGCAGGCCAGGGACCTTGCCGGCAAGCGTTATCTGGACACCAAACAGGTGCTGCCGCCGACCCTGGCGACCATGACGCCGCAGAACTTCAATGCGATCCGCTACGACGGCAATCACTCCTTGTGGAAGGATTTGAAAGGTCAGCTGGATGTGCAGTTTTTTCACGTCGGCATGGGCTTCAAGCAGCCGGTGCGCATGTACAGCGTCGATCCGAAGACGCGTCAGTCCCGCGAAGTGCACTTCCGCCCTTCCCTGTTCAACTATGAAAAAACCACAGTCGATACCAAACAGCTCAAGGGCGACCTGGGTTTTGCCGGGTTCAAGCTGTTCAAGGCCCCGGAGCTGGACCGGCATGACGTGCTGTCC
>JALYPE010000347.1 GCA_030856525.1 Pseudomonadota bacterium
GGTCAACACTGCCCCCACCGCGAAGGTGTCGGTGTCTTCGTTCTGATCGCTGCTGTCATGGCCGTTGAGTTCAAACTGGTTGTACTCGGCGACCAGTTTGAGGTTGTCGTTGACGTCATGGAACAGCGCAATGCCGCGCGTCTCGTAGTCCGCGCCACTGTCGACCACGCCGTTGCCGTCGTCCCTGGTTTTGCCGTAGGACAACGCCAGGCGGTTTTTGCCGAGCTTGTAGGAGCCTTGCACCAGGTAGCCGTCGCTGTCGACGTTGCGCAGCGTCGGTTCGCCGGCGTTATTGGTGTAGAACGGGTTGATACCCTTGGCTTGGAAGCCGGAACCGGTCAGCGACAAGCCGCCCATTTTTGCCTGCACGCCATAACCGAGGCCTTTGGAGGTGACTGAATCTACGGTGGGATCGGTGTTGTCCGACGTCTGGTAGCTGCCGTTGAGCCAGCTGTAGATTTTTGCGCCGGCAAGGTCGAACTGGTACGTGATTTCACTCTCGGTACGCGGATTTTCCTGATACGCCTTGCCGGTCGGGCTGCTGTCGTTGGTGTCCACCGGGTCCATGATCCCTATGGCGACCCGCAAACCGTCCATCACCGGCGTGCGGTAAGTGATCTGCGAGGTCGGGAACGGGTACGGATAACCGCTGCCGATGTTGCCGAACGAAACCCCGCCGCCATCCACCAATCCCAGTGTATCGCTGACTTGACCGTACCCGGCGAGCAACTCATCGAGCAGGATCTTGGAGCGAGCGAACACGCCGAAGTCCTTGCCGATCAGCACTTCACCCCATTCCGGGTTGGCCACCGTGCCGTAGAACTGACGGACATCGATTGCCGTGTCGGTGCCGTTGGTTTCGCTGTCGTTGATGGTCACCCAGAACGATGCGCGCGCGCCGAGCTTGAGATCATCGACCTGTTTACCCATGTTGAAGCCGAGGTAGTTGGGCAGAAAGCCCATCTTGACCCGTGACTGACGGCGATCAAATTGATCGCCGTCACGATCCACGTCGCTGTTCACATAAAAAGCGTTGATGTAGCCGTCGGTGGAAAACGTCGTTTGGTCTTTGTCGTACAGCATGATCTCGGCCTGTGCCATCGAGCTCAACCCGAGGGTCGACAGGCTGGCGATGAAGGCTGGCAAATAACGGTGCTTGAGTTTCTTATTGTTGTGCATGACGCGCTCCGCAGCGGGGGACTGGATGTCGGAGACGATTATCGAAAGCAGACCGGTGGCGTCATACGCTGCCTTGGAGGTGGTTATAAAGTGCTTTGGAGTGGCCGGGAACGCCCGGCGAACAGGACGTAAGACCCGACGGCGACGCGGCCCGAAACTTTAGGATTACGGCGGCTATAAGGCTGCGTTAAGCAAAAGGTACGCGGCGAGCACCACGCAAATGCTCGCGAAACCGACCTGCAATGCCCGCGCCGGCACCTTCGCGCAAAGCTTGCGGCCAATGATCATGCCGACGATGCTGGCGACAATAAACGCCACGCCGACATCGTCGATGCGCACCCCGGCGTTAAACGCACCGATCACCCCGATTGCAGAAATCAGGCTGATCACCATCAACGAAGTCGCGACGATGCCGCGCATCTGCACGTCAGTCAGTTGCTTGAACGCCGGAACGATCAAAAATCCGCCACCGACCCCAAGCAAGCCGGAGACAACACCGGTTACTGCTCCCAAGGCAGCCAGTGTCGCTGTACATTTGGCGGTCCACGAGAAGCGCCCGGTTTGCTGATCGAGCATGCAGTTTTTCTGGCCCCAACTGGCGTGGCCATGGTCGCTGGGACCTTGCGCCTGGCGCTCGCGGCGCAGCATGCGCCAGGCCACCATGATCATCAGCAGGCTGAACAGGACCATCAGGATATTTTCCGGCAATTGATGCGCGAAGTAGATGCCGATAGGGGAAAACAGGGCGCCCAGCAAGGCGATCAACAACGCTGCGCGATAGCGCACCAGGCCGTGGCGCAAACCGTCCAGTGCGCCCACCGCCGCTGCACTGCCCACCGCGAACAAGGCGACAGGCGCGGCTTGCGTCATGCTGAACCCCAAACCGAGCACCAGAGCGGGCACCGCCAGGATTCCACCTCCGGCACCGGTCAAACCCAGGACCAGGCCCATGACCACGCCAAAAAAACTTGCCAGCAGCATAAAACGCTCGTGATCCGTAAAAAGCCGGGAACGCCCGGTATCGATGGGTGACAGGATAAAGCCCGCGCCGGTTTTTAGTGCATTGAATTAATTCGGCGCTGGTCAACGCGGGGACAATGAATTTACCCTCATGGCTCATCCGGAAAGAATCTGCTGCCATGCCTGCCTTGATCGAACCCTTCCTCGACCCCGCCTCGTCGACCTACAGCTACGTGATTTATCAAGTCGATGGCGGCCAGTGTGCGGTCGTCGATCCGGTGCTCGATTACGATGCAGCGAGTGGGCGAACCGATACGGCGCAGGCAGACAAGATTATCGCTTTCGTCCGCGCGCATCGCCTGCAAGTGCAGTGGTTGCTGGAAACTCATGCGCACGCCGATCACCTGTCCGCAGCGCCTTACCTTCGGCGGGAGCTGGGCGGCAAGATTGCGATCGGCCAGTCGATCAGCAGGGTTCAGGACGTATTCAAGAGGTTGTTCAATCTTGAGCCGGAATTTCGCAGTGACGGCTCGCAATTCGATCACCTGTTTGCGCCGGACGAGTCGTTCATGATCGGCGATCTCCAGGCCACCGCCCTGCATGTGCCCGGGCACACACCGGCGGATATGGCCTACCTGATCGACAGCAACGCAATTCTGGTCGGCGACACCTTGTTCATGCCGGACGTCGGCACCGCACGCTGCGACTTCCCCGGCGGCAATGCCAGCCAGATGTTCAAATCGATCCGCAAAATTTTGGCCTTCCCGGCCAGCGTCAGTCTGTACGTCTGCCACGATTACCCGCCCGAGGGCCGCGAATCGCGGTGCATGACGACGGTGGGCGAACAGCGCCAGAGCAATATTCATGTGCGCGATGGCATTGATGAGGAAGCCTTCGTCGAGATGCGCACCGAGCGCGATGCCGGGCTGGGGATGCCGACGTTGCTGCTGCCGGCGATTCAGGTGAACGTGCGCGCAGGGAACATGCCGCCGGCTGAGGATAACGGCGTTACGTACCTGAAAATCCCCCTGAATAAACTTTGACTATCATTGCAGGAACCGGATGGGTGGTGTCGAGCGAATCGCGTAGCAGCTTACGAGCACCGCGTTGTGGCGAGGGGATTTATCCCCGTTCGGCTGCGAAGCAGTCGGAAAACTTGAACCCACGGTTTATCTGGAGCACCGCGTTGTCTGAATTACGACTGCTGCGCAGCCGAAGGGGATAAATCCCCTCACCACAGGGCGACAGGGATGGGCGTTCAATTGGTCAGGGTCAACCCATTTGCCGGCAACGGCAGCGCCGTCTTGTAGCGCACCTGCTTGAGAGCAAAGCTTGAGCGAATGTTGGCAACGCCCGGGACTTTGGTGAGAAAGTCCATCATGAAGCGCTCCAGCGATTGAATGGTTGGCACCAGCACACGGATCAGATAATCCGGATCGCCGGCCATCAAGTAGCATTCCATCACCTCCGGCCGATCCGAAATCGCCTCCTCGAAATGCTGCAGCGCTTCCTCCACCTGCTTCTCCAGGCTGACGTGAATAAACACGTTGACGTGCAATCCCAGCAAATCGGCATCCAGTAACGTCACCTGCTCACGAATCAGCCCCAATTCTTCCATCGCCTTGACCCGGTTGAAACAGGGTGTCGGCGAGAGATTGACCGAGCGTGCAAGGTCAGCGTTCGTGATGCGCGCGTTCTCCTGAAGGCTGTTGAGAATGCCGATATCGGTACGGTCCAGTTTGCGCATGAGACAAAACCACCTGTTTTTTATGTTTATGCAGGTTTTTTATCTCCAAATGATCACCAGCGCAACGAAACAGAGATAAATATTCTTCCGCACGACGCCTATGATGTTTGTAGGACAAGATTTCCACCACACGTGGAATGACGGTCAGCTCACTACAAGAAATTCACAAGATCGAGCGTAGAAGCCATGACTCCAGCATACGAACCGTTGCGCCTGCACGTTCCCGAACCGTCGGGCCGTCCAGGCTGTAAAACCGACTTCTCCTACCTGCGGCTGACCGACGCCGGCACGGTGCGCAAACCCGCTATTGATGTAGAACCTGCCGACACGGCCGACCTGGCCAAAGGCCTGATCCGCGTGCTCGACGACCAGGGCAATGCCCTCGGTCCGTGGGGCGAAGGCGTGCCGGTAGAGATTCTGCGTAAAGGCATGCGCGCCATGCTCAAGACGCGCATCTTCGACAACCGCATGGTGGTCGCCCAGCGTCAGAAGAAAATGTCGTTCTACATGCAGAGCCTCGGCGAAGAAGCCATCGGCAGCGCCCAGGCCCTGGCGCTCAACATCGACGACATGTGCTTCCCGACCTATCGCCAGCAAAGCATCCTGATGGCCCGCGAAGTGCCGTTGGTCGACCTGATCTGCCAACTGTTGTCCAACGAACGCGACCCGCTCAAGGGCCGTCAATTGCCGATCATGTATTCGGTGAAAGAGTCCGGCTTCTTCACCATCTCCGGCAACCTTGCCACCCAATTCGTACAGGGCGTGGGCTGGGGCATGGCGTCGGCGATCAAGGGCGACACCAAAATCGCTTCGGCGTGGATCGGCGACGGCGCCACCGCTGAATCCGACTTCCACACCGCCCTCACCTTCGCCCACGTGTACCGCGCGCCGGTGATCCTCAACGTGGTCAACAACCAATGGGCGATCTCCACGTTCCAGGCGATCGCAGGTGGTGAGGCCACAACGTTTGCCGGTCGTGGCGTCGGTTGCGGGATTGCTTCCCTGCGGGTCGATGGCAACGATTTCGTCGCGGTTTACGCCGCCTCCGCCTGGGCTGCCGAACGCGCCCGCCGTAACCTGGGCCCGACCATGATCGAGTGGGTGACCTACCGCGCCGGCCCGCACTCGACCTCAGATGATCCGTCCAAATACCGGCCTGCCGACGACTGGAGCTTTTTCCCGTTGGGCGATCCGATCGTGCGTCTCAAACAGCACCTGATCAAGATTGGCCATTGGTCCGAAGAAGAGCACGCGGCCGTCAGCGCCGAGCTGGAAGCTGAAGTGATCGCTGCGCAGAAAGAAGCCGAGCAATACGGCACCCTCGCCGGCGGCCAGATCCCGAGCGCGGCGACCATGTTCGAAGACGTCTATAAAGAGATGCCGGAGCACTTGAAGCGCCAGCGTCAGGAGTTGGGGATCTGACATGAACGATCACAACAACAATATTCAGCCGGAAACCGCCATGACCACCACCACCATGACCATGATCCAGGCTCTGCGCTCGGCCATGGATGTGATGCTTGAGCGTGACGACAACGTTGTAGTGTTCGGCCAGGACGTCGGCTACTTTGGCGGCGTGTTCCGTTGCACCGAAGGCCTGCAGACCAAGTACGGCACCTCGCGCGTATTCGACGCACCGATCTCTGAAAGCGGCATCGTCGGCGTCGCCGTCGGGATGGGCGCTTACGGGTTGCGGCCGGTGGCCGAGATTCAATTCGCCGACTACGTCTACCCGGCGTCGGACCAGATCATTTCCGAAGCCGCGCGCCTGCGTTACCGCTCGGCCGGCGAATTCACTGCGCCAATGACCCTGCGCATGCCTTGCGGCGGCGGCATCTATGGCGGCCAGACGCACAGCCAGAGCATCGAAGCGATGTTCACTCAGGTCTGCGGTTTGCGCACCGTCATGCCATCCAATCCTTACGACGCCAAAGGCCTGTTGATCGCCTCCATCGAGAACGATGACCCGGTGATCTTCCTTGAGCCGAAACGTCTGTACAACGGCCCGTTCGATGGCCATCACGATCGTCCTGTCACACCTTGGTCCAAACACCCCGCCGCGCAAGTGCCCGATGGTTACTACACGGTGCCGCTGGACGTTGCTGCCATTACCCGTCCGGGCAAGGACGTGACCATCCTGACCTACGGCACCACGTTGTATGTCTCGCAAGTGGCGGCAGAAGAAACCGGCATCGACGCTGAAGTCATCGACCTGCGCAGCCTGTGGCCGCTGGACCTGGAAACCATCGTCAAATCAGTGAAGAAGACGGGCCGCTGCGTGGTGGTGCACGAAGCCACCCGCACCTGCGGATTCGGCGCCGAACTGGTCGCCCTGGTGCAAGAGCATTGCTTCCATCACCTGGAAGCGCCGATCGAGCGCGTCACCGGTTGGGACACGCCCTACCCGCACGCGCAAGAGTGGGCGTATTTCCCAGGGCCGACCCGGGTGGGCGCGGCGTTGAAACGGGTTATGGAGGTCTGAATGGGTACGCACGTTATTAAAATGCCGGACATTGGTGAAGGCATTGCAGAAGTTGAATTGTCGGTGTGGCACGTCAAGGTCGGCGACATGGTCGTCGAAGATCAGGTGTTGGCCGATGTCATGACCGACAAAGCGATGGTCGACATTCCATCGCCGGTGCATGGCAAGGTGATTGCGTTGGGCGGTGTGCCGGGCGAAGTCATGGCGGTCGGCAGTGTGCTGATCAGCATCGAAGTGGAAGGCGCGGGCAATGTGAAAGAGTCGGCTCGGCCGGCTGCTCCTGCTGTTGCTGCTCCAGCGCAAGACGCGCCGGTTGCCGCGCCGAAAGTCGAGCCTGTTGCTGAAAGCAAACCCACTGTGGCTGCCACTGCATCGCCACGCGCTGCGGTTTGCCAGGGCCCGATGGTGGCGCGTGAAGCAGATGAGCGCCCACTGGCCTCGCCGGCTGTGCGCAAACATGCGCTCGACCTCGGCATCCAGTTGCGCCTGGTGCGCGGCACGGGCCCGGCCGGTCGTGTGTTGCATGAAGACCTGGAAGCCTATCTGGCTCAGGGTCAGTCAAACGCATCGACCGCCGTCAGCGCTTACGCCGAACGCAACGATGAAGAACAGATCCCTGTCATCGGTATGCGCCGCAAGATTGCCCAGCGCATGCAGGACGCGACCCAACGTGCGGCGCACTTCAGCTATGTCGAAGAGATCGACGTCACTGCCGTGGAAGAACTGCGCGCTCACTTGAACGAAAAACATGGGGCCACTCGCGGCAAACTGACGTTGTTGCCGTTTCTGGTACGTGCCCTGGTCGTCGCCCTGCGCGACTTCCCGCAAATCAACGCCCGGTATGACGACGAAGCTCAGGTCATCACCCGCCTTGGCGCGGTGCACGTGGGCATCGCCACGCAGGCCGACATCGGTTTGATGGTGCCGGTAGTGCGTCACGCCGAAGCCCGCAGCCTGTGGGACAACGCGGCGGAAATCTCGCGACTGGCCACGGCTGCGCGCACTGGCAAGGCCAACCGCGACGAGCTCTCGGGTTCGAGCATCACCCTGACCAGCCTCGGCGCCTTGGGCGGGATCGTCAGCACCCCGGTGCTGAACCTGCCGGAAGTGGCGATCGTCGGCGTGAACAAAATCGTCGAACGGCCAATGGTTGTGAAAGGCCAGGTGGTGATTCGCAAGATGATGAACCTCTCCAGCTCCTTCGATCACCGCGTGGTCGATGGCATGGACGCGGCGCTATTCATCCAGGCCATCCGTGGCTTGCTCGAACAACCCGCCACCCTGTTCATGGAGTAGACGATGCAGACTTTGCACACCACGCTGCTAATTATCGGTGGCGGCCCCGGCGGTTACGTGACGGCTATTCGCGCCGGTCAGCTGGGCATTTCGACCATTCTGGTAGAAGGCGAATCACTGGGCGGCACGTGC
>JALYPE010000349.1 GCA_030856525.1 Pseudomonadota bacterium
GCCTGAGTCTAGGCGCTGAACTGATCGCCAACGACAAACCGCTGGCCGTGCATTACGACGACGGCTGGTATTTCCCGGCCCTCAAGCGCTACCCGGAAACCGCGTTCGGCGGCGAATTCCCGCTGGAGGCCAACTACAAGAGTCCGTACATCCGCGAACTGCTCAAGGCCAAGGACGCCTGGGTACTGTGGGCGCCGATTCCCTACAGTTATCAAAGCATCAATTACGACCTGAAGGTCCCGGCCCCCGCTCCACCTTCGACAGACAACCTGCTCGGCACCGACGACCAGGGCCGCGACGTGCTCGCTCGGGTCATCTACGGCTTCCGCATTTCCGTGCTGTTCGCCCTGACCCTGACCATCCTCAGCTCGATCATCGGCGTGATTGCCGGTGCGTTGCAGGGCTTTTATGGCGGCTGGGTCGATCTCGCGGGGCAGCGGTTTCTGGAGATCTGGTCCGGGTTGCCGGTGCTGTATCTGCTGATCATTCTGGCCAGCTTCGTTCAGCCGAACTTCTGGTGGCTGCTGGGGATCATGCTGCTGTTCTCATGGATGAGCCTGGTCGACGTGGTGCGGGCCGAGTTCCTGCGCGGGCGCAACCTCGAATACGTGCGCGCGGCCCGGGCGCTGGGGATGCAGAATGGTGCGATCATGTTCCGCCATATCCTGCCCAACGCGATGGTATCGACCATGACGTTCATGCCGTTCATTCTCACCGGCGCCATCGGCACGCTGACAGCCCTGGATTTCCTGGGTTTTGGCCTGCCGCCGGGCGCGCCGTCGCTGGGTGAGCTGGTGGCTCAGGGCAAGTCCAACCTGCAAGCGCCGTGGCTGGGCATGAGCGCGTTTGCGGTGCTGGCATTGATGTTGAGTTTGCTGGTGTTCATCGGCGAGTCCGCTCGCGATGCCTTCGACCCGAGGAAGTGAAATGAATCAGGACAATCTGATCGAAGTGCGCGACCTGTCCGTCGAATTTATCGTCGGCGAACGCTGTCAGCGCGTGGTTGAAGGCGTCAGTTTCGACATCAAGCGCGGCGAAACCCTGGCGCTGGTGGGTGAAAGCGGTTCCGGCAAATCGGTGACGGCGCACTCGATCCTGCGGCTGCTGCCCTACCCGCTCGCGCGGCATCCGTCCGGGACCATTCAATATTCCGGCAAGGACCTGCTGAGCCTGAAAGAAAAAACCATCCGGCACATTCGCGGCAACCGGATCGCGATGATTTTCCAGGAGCCGATGACCTCGCTCAATCCGCTGCACTCGATCGAAAAGCAGATCAACGAAGTGCTGGGGATTCACAAAGGCCTGGTCGGCAAAGTCGCAACCACGCGCACGCTGGAACTGCTGGAAATGGTCGGCATTCCCGAGCCGCACAAACGCCTCAAGGCCCTGCCCCATGAATTGTCCGGCGGCCAGCGCCAGCGGGTGATGATCGCCATGGCCCTGGCCAACGAGCCGGAGTTGCTGATTGCCGACGAGCCAACCACTGCGCTGGACGTGACCGTTCAGCTGAAAATCCTCGAATTGCTCAAGGAATTGCAGGCCCGTCTGGGCATGTCACTGTTGCTGATCAGTCACGATTTGAACCTGGTGCGAAGAATTGCGCATCGCGTATGTGTCATGCAGCGCGGTTGCATCGTCGAACAGGCATCGTGCGAAGAGTTGTTCCGCGCGCCGCAGCATCCGTACACTCGGGAACTGCTGGCGGCGGAGCCCAGCGGCAAGCCGGCGACCAATGAAATAGGCCCGCCGTTGCTGCAGGTCGAGGACCTGAAAGTCTGGTTCCCGATCAAGAAAGGCCTGCTGAAAAAGACCGTCGATCACATCAAAGCGGTCGACGGCATCAACTTCAGCCTGCCGCAGGGCCAGACATTGGGGATCGTTGGCGAAAGCGGATCCGGCAAGTCGACGCTCGGTCTGGCGATTTTGCGGCTGATTGGCAGCAAAGGCGTCATCCGTTTTGAGGGCAAGCAGCTAGACTGCCTGACGCAGCAACAGGTTCGTCCGCTGCGCCGGGAAATGCAGGTGGTGTTTCAGGACCCGTTCGGCAGCCTGAGCCCGCGCATGTGTGTCAGCCAGATCGTTGGTGAAGGCCTGCGGATCCACAAGATGGGCACCGAGGCGGAACAGGAACAAGCGATTATTGCGGCACTCAAGGAGGTAGGTCTGGACCCGGACACCCGGAACCGCTACCCCCACGAATTTTCCGGTGGGCAGCGGCAGCGTATCGCCATTGCCCGGGCCCTGGTGCTCAAACCGGCGCTGATTCTGCTGGACGAGCCGACTTCGGCGCTCGACCGGACGGTACAGCGCCAGGTGGTCGAGTTGCTGCGTTCACTGCAAAGCAAGTACAACCTGACGTATCTGTTTATCAGCCATGACCTGGCTGTTGTCAAAGCGCTGAGCCACCAGTTGATGGTGGTCAAGCATGGCCAAGTGGTCGAACAGGGAGACGCGCAAAGTATTTTTGCCGCCCCCCAACATCCGTATACACAGCAGTTGCTGGAAGCCGCTTTTCTGGCACCAGCCACTGCGCAATAACCTGAAAGAGAGGAGCAACACATGGGTTTTCTCGCCGGTAAGCGCGTACTGATCGTCGGTGTCGCCAGCAAGCTGTCCATCGCATCCGGCATCGCTGCCGCCATGCATCGCGAGGGCGCTGAGCTTGCCTTCACTTATCAGAACGACAAACTGAAAGGTCGTGTTGAAGAATTCGCACAAGGCTGGGGCTCGAACCCTGAGCTGTGCTTCCCGTGCGACGTGGCCAGCGATGAAGAAATCGCCAAGGTCTTCGAAGCCCTGAGCAAGAAGTGGGACGGCCTGGATTGCATCGTGCACTCCGTCGGCTTCGCCCCGGGCGACCAACTGGACGGCGACTTCACCGAAGCCACCACCCGCGAAGGTTTCCGCATCGCTCATGACATCAGCGCCTACAGCTTCGTGGCGCTGGCCAAGGCCGGTCGCGAGATGATGAAAGGCCGCAATGGCAGTTTGCTGACCCTGTCGTACCTGGGTGCCGAGCGCACCATGCCGAACTACAACGTGATGGGCATGGCCAAGGCTTCCCTGGAAGCTGGCGTACGTTATCTCGCTGGCTCCCTGGGCCCGGACGGCACCCGCGTCAATTGCGTATCGGCTGGCCCGATCCGCACCCTCGCCGCTTCCGGCATCAAGAACTTCCGCAAGATGCTGGCTGCCAACGAAGCGCAAACCCCGCTGCGTCGCAACGTGACCATCGACGAAGTCGGCAACGCCGGCGCCTTCCTGTGCTCGGACCTGGCGTCCGGCATCAGCGGCGAAATCATGTACGTGGACGGTGGCTTCAACACCACGGCCATGGGCAGCCTCGAAGAGTAAGGTTTGACATGACAGAAAAAAACCGCCGGTTTCGGCGGTTTTTTTTCGTCTGCACAGTTGTGATCAAATGCCTTCCACCGGGCACGGTCCGCCGGCGTCAGCCCAGAGTTTGAACTGTGCGACGAAAATGTCGTGCGCCACTGGCACCGGTGCCCTGCCCTCGCCCGGGTGCCAGCCCCACAGCACCAGCTTGTCCTCGCTGACGTGTTTGAGCATGGCAGCAAAATCACGATCGCCGTTCTCGGAACGGTCCTTGATCACCGCGCAGAGCTTGTCAGCGGGCAGACCGATCCAGGCCATTTTGTGCGCCGCCGGTGGCAGACTCCAATGGGGCGCGCCGGGCGGTGTGTGTGGGCCGTAAGTGGCTGGCGGGTTACTTTCGCCGTGGCAGGAAGCGCAGGGCAAACCGGCCGCGCCTTTGCCATCCAGACCACGGACCACGTTCATCGCATGGGGAATGCCTTCATCGAACTGCAACGGCGAATCACCGGGGATATGACAGTTCTGGCAACGCGGACTCTGCAAGACTTTTTGCACGGTCTCGAAAGCCTTCACCGCAGCCTGGTCATCCGCAAACAGATCGGTGGCGTAGGTGGCCAGACCGACCATCACCACCGCGCCAAGCACAAGATGTCGTTTCATTTCAGACCCCCGACAGTTGCAAAGGCAACTCGCGCAGACGCTGTCCGGTCAGCGCAAAAACCGCGTTGGCCACCGCCGGCGCTGTCGGTGGCACGCCGGCCTCACCGACGCCACCAGGTTTGTCGCTGCTTGCGACGATATGCACCTCGACCTGCGGCATTTCGTTCAGTCGCAACACTTGATAGTCATGGTAATTGGATTGTTCTACCTGCCCGTCCTTGAACGTCAATTTGCTGTGCAGGGTAAATCCGAGGCCGAAGGCGATGGCCGACTCCATTTGCGCAGCGATGCTCAACGGGTTGACCGCGATGCCGCAGTCCACCGCGCACACCACCCGGTGCACACGAATGCCCAGATTCTCCTGAGACACTTCGGCGACCTGCGCCACGTAACTGCCAAACGATTCGTGCACGGCGACGCCAAGCGCATGGCCATCGGGTAAAGGCGCCTGCCAGTTGGCTTTTTCCACGGCGAGGTTGAGCACACCCAGATGCCGCGGATGCTCCTTGAGCAACGTGCGTCGATAATCCACGGGGTCCTTGCCAGCCGCTTCGGCCAGTTCATCGATCAGCGATTCCATGACAAACGCGGTGTGGGTGTGCCCGACCGAGCGCAACCACAATACGGTGATGCCGGTTTGCGGCGAGTGCAGGTCGACTTGATGGTTAGCCAGTTTCGCCAGATAGGGGCTGTCGGCCACGCCTTCGACCGACGTTTTGTCGACACCGTCCTTGACCATACTGGCCTCGAGCATGGTGCCGGCCATGATCGATTGCCCGACAAGCACATGCTTCCAGGCCACAGGTGCCCCGTCCGCGCCCAGGCCGACGCGGGCCTGATGCAGGAATGCCGAACGGTAATAGCCGCCGCGAATATCGTCCTCCCGCGCCCACACGGTTTTGACCGGCACGCCAGCCGCTTTCGCCACCTCCACCGCCTCGGCAACGAAGTCCGAGGTCGGATTGGCGCGGCGGCCAAAACCGCCGCCGAGGAACTCGGTATGAATCTCGACCTGTTCGGGTTTGAGCCCGGTGATCTTGCCGGCGATCATCTGGTCGAGCGTCTGGAACTGGGTGCCGGTCCAGATCTCACATTTGTCCTGAGTGATTTTCACCGTGCAATTGAGCGGCTCCATCGGCGCGTGGGCCAGATACGGCACGCTGTATTCGACGTCGACCGACTTGGCGGCTTTGCCCAACGCCTGCTCGACATCGCCGGCTTTAGTAGCAGAAGTACCTGCAGTGCTCGCCAGTTTGCGAAAGCGCTCCAGCAGTTTCTGGCTGTCGAGCCCTGCGTTGGCGCCCAGGTCCCATTCGATTTTCAGCGCATCACGCCCCAGCTTCGCGGCCCAGTAATGGTCGGCGATGACCGCCACACCGGTCGGCACTTGCACGACTTTGTGCACGCCCGGGATCGACAATGCGCCTGTTCCTTCGAATGATTTGAGGCTGCCGCCGAGCACCGGCGAGCGGGCGACCATGGCGGTCATCAGCCCGTCAAATTGCACGTCGATACCGAATTTGGCGCGACCGGTAATTTTCTCCGGGGTGTCCAGGCGCTTGGTAGGCTTGCCGATGAGCTTCCAGTCCTTGGCCTGCTTCAATGTGATCGACGCCGGATCGGGAACCGGCAGCTTGCCGGCGTCATCCGCCAACTCGCCATAGGTGGCTCGCTGGTCGCCGGCGATGACCACCCCCGACTCGGTGCGCACGCTCGACGGTGCGACATTGAAACGCTTGGCGGCGGCGTCGATCAACATCAGACGCGCGGCTGCACCGGCCTGCCGGTAGCGATCGAATTCCATCCAGGTGGAGGTCGAGCCGCCGGTAATCTGCATCCCGCCAAATCCGGCCATGCCATAGTCTGCCGCCGAGGCCGGGGAATGTTCGACGCGGATCTTCGACCAATCGGCGTCGAGCTCCTCGGCGATCAGCATGGTCAGCCCCGTCCAGATGCCCTGGCCCATTTCCGAGTGGCCCAGCAGCACGGTGACGCTGTTGTCGTTACCGATCCGCAAGAACGCATTCGGGGCAAAAACACTCCCCTGATTTTCGGCGCCGGTGGCAAACCGGTGCGCGCCGGGCAACACAAACGCGATGACCAGCCCACCGCCGAGCAACGCACTACCTTTGAGAAAGCCACGACGAGTTAACGCATGGGTGCTGTTCATCGCTGAGCCTCTGCGCTTCAACCGATGTCGGCGGCGCGTTTGATCGCTGCACGAATGCGCGGATAGGTGCCGCAGCGGCAGATGTTGCCGGAGAGTGCCTGGTCGATGTCGCTGTCGGTCGGTTTGGGGATTTTCGCCAGCAACGCTGCTGCCGACATGATCTGCCCGGACTGGCAGTAGCCGCACTGAACCACGTCGAGTTCGGCCCATGCTTGCTGCACCGGATGCGAGCCGTCGATGGACAAGCCTTCGATGGTGAGAATTTTTTGCCCATGGGCGACCGCTGTGGCGGGCGTGATGCAAGCGCGTAAGGGCGCGCCGTCGACATGCACGGTGCAGGCGCCGCACTGGGCCATGCCGCAACCGAACTTGGTCCCGGTGAGGTGCGCAACATCGCGCAGGACCCACAGCAGTGGCATGTCCGCCGGGACGTCCAGTTCCTGGTCCTGGCCATTGATATTGAGGGTCAGCATGGCGAAGTTCCTCAGACGCACGGTGTTCTGAAGGGCGTCGCTGTGACGATCAACTGCCTACGCGCGCCTTGGGTTGTCCCTACAGCTAAGCGCAAAATGCCGGGCAAGACCGGTTCATCGACCACCGGTCACCTCCGAAAACGCACGCTACCCCTGTAGCAGCTGCCGAGCCTGCGAGGC
>JALYPE010000356.1 GCA_030856525.1 Pseudomonadota bacterium
CCACGTGCCAGACCCGGCGCAATTCGTAACGAGTCAGATCCTGGTTGATGTGACCGGCCTTGATGATGTCGGCGTATTTGAGCTGCGGCGAATCGAGTTTGTAGCTGTCGGAGGCGATGTACATTTCTTTCTTGCCTTCGAGCTTCCAGTCGTAGCGATCCGGCGCCCCGTTGTACATGTCCAGGTTGTCGGAGGTGCGCAAGCCATCGGCAGCTGTACCCGGCCCGTCATAGGACACTTGCGGTGCACGGCGCACGCGACGCTGACCGGCGTTGTAGACCCACGCCGAGCGCGGTTCCTTGACCTGATCAAGCGTCTCGTGAACCAGCAGCACGCCACCGGCCAGACGAGCCGGCGCGGTCACTTTCTGTTTGAAGTAAAACAGAATGTTGCCCGGGTTTGCTGGATCGTAATCCTTCATCTTGTCGCGGAACACGAACTGATCCTGGAAGTACACCAGGCTGAACGAGCCGTTCGGCTGTGGCGTCGCCTGAGTTACCAGGCGGGTCACGCTGCCGCCGCGATACCGAGTGATGTGGTTCCAGATTACTTCCGCACCGGTCTTTGGGATCGGGAACGGCACGGCGGTTTCGAAGTTTTCCAGACCGTTACCGCCCGACACCAGGTTGGTGCTGGTCGCGTTTTTCTTGATGGACGCGAACACGGCATCCGGCACGGTAGCGCCACGATGCGATGGGAAGACCGGCATCTTGAAGGTTTCCGGGTAGCGCTTGAACATCGCGTACTGACCCGGGGCGAGCTTGTCCTTGTACTGGTCAACGTTTTGCGCGGTGATGGTGAACAGTGGTTTTTCGCTGGCGTACGGGTCAGACAGGAAACCCTTGCCGTCAACGGAACCGGCGTTTTTTGGCAGCGGTTTCCAGGCCGGGATCGAACCGTCGGCATTGCCGGCCATTTCGGCGCCCATCGGGGTCAGGCTCTTGCCCAGTTTGTCCGCTTCGGCGGCCGGGACCGCAGCCATCACGCTGGTAGCCAGCAGCGAAAGCCCCAGAACACCGGCTTGGAACAGACTCATTGTTGTTTTCATAGGTGTGTTCGTCCTGATCATCAATGCTTAGAAGTTCACGCCAAAGCTGAGCGCTACGAAATCGCGATCATCAACGGTGGTGTACTTGCCGTCGAAAAAGTTGGTGTACGCCAGGCTCGCCGTGTAGGTGTTCTGGTATTCGGCATCGACGCCCAGGCTTACAGCCTTGCGACCTTCTTCGAAGTTGCCGCCAGGGCCAGGCGAGTAACCGCTCACGTCATGAGACCAGGCCACGTTCGGCCGCAGGTTCACACCCGCGAACACGTCGTTGTAATCCCAGATGGCACGACCGCGGTAACCCCACGATGTCGACGTGGTAAAGCCTTCATTGTCGCAGTTGCGGGTGCGATTGTTGGTCGCAGCGCCAGGACCGGCACCGGCAATGGTGCTGGAGTTGAGCGCAAGGCAGGTGTCAGCACCGCCAGTGGCAGGCAATTCACCCGGGCCGTACACAGGATCGCGTCCGTAACGGACGTCGGAAGTGCTTTCCAGACCGCCGACGTGCGTCACGCCCACTTCACCCACCAGGGTCATACGGCTGGCGCCCATGACCTGATCGAAGAAGTGCGTCAGGGTGGTCTGGAACTGGGTCACTTCCTTGCGGCGATAACCGTGCAGGTCCTGACCAGGCACACCGTTGAGCAGCGAAGCGTTGGTCAATGCGCCGCCCAGGGGACGTACACCGGCGAACAGGATATCGGTGGAGTTGAGCTGCACCGGTGCGTTCGGACGGTAGCTGACTTCACCGCTCCACGCCGTACCGGTAGGCAAGGTAGTAGAGAAGCTCAAACCATACAGGCGGATGTCTTCCGGGTACTCGACGAAGTAATTCGAATTACCCGCGACAACCAACGGCGCCAGTGCTCGCAATGCCGGTGGCAATGCTGCCGCACGGGCGTAAACCGAGGCCGGAGCACCGGTAGCGCTGAAGATCGGCGCGCGGCTGTGATAATTCATGAAATAAGCGCCGAACTCGGTGTCCAGCGGCTCGAACATGTATTTGAGCGACGCGCCCCACTGACCACTGTCGCGCGCATCGCGATCCGGGCCCCGGCGCACCAGCACACCTTCGCTGTCAACGTCGACGCCCAGTGCAGTCAGCGTCGGCAAGGCTGCGCCCGGAATGGTCGAACGCCTGTTCAGGACGCGCAGGTTGTTGTCGCAACCGTCGGCAATGATGTCCGGCTGCGAGAAGAAGGTGCCGCAGTTATCAACGACGGTCTGGTCCCATTCGAGCTGGTAGAACGCTTCTGCCGAAAGGGTATCGGTGAGGCTCTGCGAGACGTAGAACATGTTGACCGGGATCAGGCCTTCCTTGACCTCGGCGCCCGGACGGCGGAACGCGGAAACGTCGATCGGGTTGATCGAGTTGATACCGCTGCCGATGAAGGTGCTTTCACCCCAGCTCACGACCTGTTTGCCCAGACGCACGGAGCCCGGCTGATCGGCAACGGAGTAGTTGTGGTAAACGAAAGCGTCGAGCAGCTGAGCGCCGGAGGACTTGGCGCCTTCCTTGCGGTTGCTGTCGCTGATGTCCTTGAATGGGCGGCTTTCGTCCTTGAGTTCGAAGTCATACCAGTACTTGCCACGCACAAAGACGCCGGTGTCGCCGTACTTCAGTTCCAGGTCATGCAGCCCCTTGAAGATCTTCGAGAAGGTTTCACCGCTCTTGAAGTTCATGTGACCGTCATCGGAAGTCTGCGACAGCCCGCGCCCACCGTTGTTAACGCCGATAAGATTCTTGTTGGGACTCTGGGTCGACCAGCTCGCCCCGACCGACAGGGATGAATCGAACTGACCTTCGATTTCACCGACGTTGAAACTGACGCCGAATGCAGGCCCGGCGAGCGTAGAGGCGATACTGACAGCCAGGGGCAGCTTCGCCCGGCGCCAGAACTGGTTTACTGATGTCATCGACGCTACTCCATGTGCATTATTGTTATGGCAGTGAGTACTTTTAAAAACGCTGTGGCTGACCGGGCGCCATGGCGTCCCCAAGTCACTCCAAAGTTGCATCGCCCCGTTTTGTGCGTGTGCCACGTTCTTAAAAATCCTTGAGCGGACTATAGCCAGCAGGTTGTCTTGCTTGATCCCTCTAAAGTGTGATTTGCA
>JALYPE010000375.1 GCA_030856525.1 Pseudomonadota bacterium
TCTGGCCAGTTCCTGCTCGACTCGGAGGCCAGTCTTAAGGGAATCGTTGCAAGCTCGGAGGAAGCGTCACTGCCCAGCGCAGCAACTTCCAGTTTTCATGAGGCGGATGGGCAGATCGTTGAGATCAACGACAAAGAAGTCACACTCGCCCATGGCCCCTTCAAGACGCTGGGCATGCCTGGCATGACGATGACTTTCCCACTCGCCAACCCGGCCCTGATGCAGGGCCTCAAAACGGGTGACAAGGTTCGGGTCGCGGTGAGCCAGACTGACGATGGCTTGCGTGTTGAGCGCCTGGATAAATCGGGGGGCCAGCCATGATTGCTGCCCTCATTCGTTGGTCGGTGGCCAACCGATTCCTGGTATTACTTGCGACACTGTTCGTCACGGCTTGGGGCATTTGGTCGGTGCAGAGCACGCCCATCGATGCGCTGCCGGATCTCTCCGATGTGCAGGTGATCATCCGTACACCTTACGCAGGCCAGGCGCCGCAGATTGTCGAAAACCAGGTGACCTATCCGTTGGCGACCACCATGCTCTCGGTGCCAGGCGCAAAGACGGTGCGTGGTTATTCCTTCTTCGGTGACAGCTTCGTCTACGTGCTGTTCGAGGACGGGACTGACCTGTACTGGGCCCGCTCCCGGGTGTTGGAGTATCTGAGCCAGATACAAAGTCGGTTGCCAGCCAGCGCCAAGCCCGCGTTGGGGCCGGATGCGACGGGCGTGGGTTGGATCTATCAGTACGCACTGGTGGATCGCAGTGGCGGACACGATCTGGCACAGCTTCGTGCGCTTCAGGATTGGTTTCTAAAGTTCGAACTCAAGACCCTGCCGAACGTTGCGGAGGTGGCCACTGTGGGGGGTATGGTCAAGCAGTACCAGGTGCAGCTTGATCCGCTCAAACTGGCCAGCCTCGGTATCACTCAAGCTGAGGTAACCGAGGCTATCGGCAAGGCCAATCAGGAAACCGGTGGTGCCGTGCTGGAGATGGCAGAGACCGAGTTCATTGTGCGGGCCTCAGGCTACCTAAAAACGCTTAATGACTTTCGTGCCATCCCGTTGAAGCTCGGTGCTGGAGGTGTACCGGTGAGTCTTGGCGATGTCGCCACGATCCAGTTGGGGCCGGAAATGCGGCGTGGCATTACTGAACTCGACGGCGAAGGCGAGACCGTCGGCGGCTTGGTGATTTTGCGCAGCGGCAAGAATGCTCGCGAGACCATTGCGGCGGTCAAGACGAAGCTCGACGAACTGAAAAGCAGTTTGCCGGCTGGAGTAGAAATCGTCACAACGTATGACCGCAGCAAACTGATCGACCGTGCTGTGGAAAATCTCAGTCACAAGCTCATCGAAGAGTTCATCGTTGTCGCATTGGTCTGTGGGATCTTCCTGTGGCACTTGCGCTCATCGCTGGTGGCGATCATCTCCCTGCCGGTGGGTGTGTTGATTGCCTTCATCGTAATGCGTTACCAAGGGATCAACGCCAACATCATGTCCTTGGGTGGGATTGCCATCGCCATCGGCGCCATGGTCGATGCCGCCGTGGTGATGATCGAGAACGCCCATAAAAAGATCGAGGCCTGGCATGCGGCCAATCCAGGGGAGGAACTGAAGGGGGAGCGTCATTGGCATGTGATGACTGAAGCGGCAGCGGAGGTAGGCCCAGCACTGTTCTTCTGTTTGTTAATCATCACCCTGTCGTTCATTCCGGTTTTTACCCTGGAAGCACAGGAAGGGCGATTGTTCGGCCCATTAGCTTTCACCAAGACCTATGCCATGGCCGCAGCGGCAGGATTGTCAGTGACCTTGGTGCCAGTGCTGATGGGCTATTGGATTCGTGGTCGAATTCCCAATGAGCAACAAAACCCGCTAAACCGTTGGCTGATCCGGATCTACCAGCCCGCTCTGGACGCGGTCTTGCGTCGACCAAAGATCACGCTGCTGGTGGCGCTATTGGTTTTCATCAGTGCGCTATGGCCAATGTCGCGCTTGGGCGGCGAGTTTCTCCCCCCGTTGGACGAGGGCGATTTGCTCTATATGCCTTCAGCCCTGCCAGGATTGTCGGCGCAGAAAGCGGCGCAATTGCTGCAACAAACCGACCGCCTGATCAAGACTGTTCCAGAGGTCGACCACGTCTTCGGTAAAGCCGGTCGAGCCGAAACGGCCACCGATCCGGCACCGCTGGAGATGTTCGAAACCACAATTCAATTCAAGCCGCACGAGCAATGGCGCCCAGGCATGACACAGGAAAAATTGGTGGAGGAACTGGATCGAGTGGTACGAGTTCCTGGGCTAACCAATATCTGGATACCACCGATTCGAAACCGTATCGATATGCTGGCTACGGGTATCAAAAGCCCTATTGGAGTGAAGGTCGCCGGCACCAATTTGACGGAAATTGATGCTGTCACCCAAGCAGTCGAGCGCGTTGCCAAAGGCGTGCCCGGTGTCAGTTCGGCCTTAGCTGAGCGACTGACCGGTGGCCGTTATATCGATGTGGATATCGACCGTAAAGCCGCAGCCCGCTATGGAATGAATATCGCCGATGTGCAGTCCATTGTGGCCGGTGCTATCGGGGGTGAAAACGTCGGGGAGACTATTGAGGGGCTCGCACGCTTCCCGATCAACGTGCGTTATCCAAGGGAGTGGCGTGACTCGGTCGGTGCCCTGGAGCAATTGCCGATCTATACCCCGTTGGGTAGTCAGATTACGCTCGGCACGGTAGCGAAGGTCAAGGTCACGGATGGCCCACCAATGCTTAAGAGCGAGAACGCAAGGCCCTCAGGCTGGGTGTACATCGATGTGCGTGGACGGGACATTGCCTCGGTTGTTGCTGATTTGCGTCGAGCGGTCAATGAACAGGTCAAGTTGCAGCCTGGCATGAGCCTGAACTACTCGGGACAGTTTGAGTTTCTGGAACGCGCTAACGCACGCCTCAAACTGGTGGTGCCTGCCACGCTGTTGATCATCTTCGTGCTGCTCTACCTGACTTTTGCCCGATTCGATGAGGCGTTGTTGATCATGGCCACGTTGCCATTCGCACTGACTGGCGGGGCATGGTTCCTCTATCTGTTGGGGTTCAACCTGTCGGTCGCAACCGGGGTCGGCTTTATCGCACTGGCCGGTGTTTCTGCCGAATTTGGCGTGATCATGCTGCTCTACCTGAAGAACGCCTGGGCCGAACGTGAAGACCTCGGCGACAACACTGAACGTGGGCTGGTTGCGGCCATTCGCGAAGGCGCTGTGCAGCGCGTTCGACCCAAGGCCATGACCGTTGCCGTGATCATTGCCGGCCTTTTACCCATCTTGTTGGGCAGCGGTACTGGTAGCGAAGTGATGAGCCGCATCGCCGCGCCTATGGTCGGCGGCATGGTCACGGCACCCTTGCTTTCCCTGTTTGTCATTCCGGCAGCCTATCGCCTGATGCGTCGCCGGCACCTCATAGTTGAACCCATCAAGCCTCAAGGAAAAGTCGTATGAAACTGACCCTGATTGCAGTTGCAAGCACCGTATTTGCGCTTTCACTTTCTGTCCACGCGGAGGATAAGCCGGGCATGAAAATGGACGGTATGGAGGGCATGCAGATGGAACAAGATTCAAAACAGGCTCAAGTTGCCAATGCCGAGGGAACGATCAAGGCTATAGATACTACGAAGAATACGGTGACCATCTCCCACGGAGCGGTTCCAGCCGTACAGTGGCCTCCAATGACAATGGCCTTTTCAGTGACGGAAGATCAGCTGGCAGCTCTGAAGGTCGGAGACCATGTATCGTTTTCCTTTAAGGTAAAGGATGGTAAAGCCGCAATCGTTTCCATTAAAAAATAAGACTGTAGTGATGAGAACTACCGGCACGCTCTGTCGTGCCGGTTGGGAAAGGCTGCCTTTGCTAGAATCCGCCATCTGTTTCCGAGAGCGTTACCATGAGTGAACCGATCCGCTTGACCCAGTACAGCCATGGCGCTGGTTGTGGCTGCAAGATTTCACCCAAGATGCTGGAAGTGATCCTTGCCGGCAGCGGCGCGCAGAATCTAGACCCCAATCTCTGGGTTGGCAACGCTTCTCGTGATGATGCCGCCGTGTATGCGCTGGACGATGAGCGCGGCGTTGTCTCGACTACCGACTTTTTCATGCCTATCGTAGATGACCCCTTCGATTTCGGACGCATCGCTGCCACAAATGCTATTAGCGATATTTACGCGATGGGTGGTGATCCGCTCATGGCCATCGCCATCCTTGGCTGGCCAATCAACCTGCTGCCTCTGGAGGTGGCTCGCGAGGTCATACGAGGGGGACGTGCGGTTTGTGATGCTGCGGGCATTCCACTAGCAGGTGGTCATTCCATCGATACACCGGAGCCTATATTCGGTCTGGCGGTGACCGGCGTCGTGCAGAAAAAGCATATGAAGCGCAATGACACAGCCCGAGTCGGCAATGCGCTATA
>JALYPE010000384.1 GCA_030856525.1 Pseudomonadota bacterium
ACCTCCTCCTACAGGCAAGGCAAACAGGACGACCTGATGCCAGCAATTGCTGTCCGCAAGTAATGACGTCCCTTGATTTGGAGTATTTCATGATCGACCTGTATTACTGGACCACGCCCAACGGCCACAAAATCTCGATCTTCCTGGAAGAAGCCGGTCTGCCTTACAACGTCCACCCCATCAACATCAGTCAGAACGACCAGTTCAAGCCTGAGTTTTTGAAGATCTCGCCGAACAACAAAATCCCGGCGATTGTCGATCATCAGCCGGTTGATGGCGGCGAACCGCTGGCGCTGTTCGAGTCGGGCGCCATCCTTTTGTACCTTGCGGAAAAAACCGGCCAGTTCCTGCCCAAGGATCTGCGTGGTCGTCAGCAGGCGCTGCAATGGTTGTTCTGGCAGATGGGCGGCCTGGGGCCGATGGCTGGGCAGAATCATCACTTCAGCCAATTCGCGCCGGAGAAAATTCCTTACGCGATCAAGCGCTACATCGACGAGACGGCCAGGCTTTATGGTGTGCTCGACAAGCAGCTGGCCAACAATGATTTTGTCGCGGGCAGTGAATACAGCATCGCCGACATGGCGATCTATCCGTGGATCGTTTCCCACAAGTGGCAGAGCCAGAACCTCGAGGATTTTCCGAATGTTCTGCGCTGGTTCAACCATATCCAGAACCGCCCGGCGACGGTGAAGGCGTATGAACTGGTGGCCAAAGTGAATCCGCCGAAACCCTAGAAGAAGATCAAAAGATCGCAGGCTGCGCCAGCTCCTACAAGGGTTCGCGCGAACGATCCCAGTGTATGCCAAACCTGTGGGAGCCGGGCTTGCCCGCGATGGCGATGGGGCTGGCGGATAGATGTTGGATTTGCCGGCCCATCCCTGGCAAGCCAGCTCCTACGAAAGCGGGCGCAGCCTGCGATCTGTTGCGGTTCGGCGGACAAATCCTGAAATAACCTGAAACCCCGCTTGCGTGGCCACCTCCTGCTCTCTAACGTAGCGGCTTTATTGCGCCTCTACCCCCGCAGGAGCTTCGCCATGGCCTCGCCAGCCCTCTCACATTTTCTTCCCCGGTTCGGCGTTGCCGCAGCAGTGGCCGGTGTTTTGAGCCTGACCGGTTGTCAGACCTGGAACACTCAGGACACCCTCCCGCCCACCATTGGCGTACAGCCGCTCAAAGGTCTGGCGCAAAACGTTTCGGTGCGCCGCAATCCCATGGGCATGCCGTTGATTGAAAGCAGCAACTTTCACGACGCGCTGTTCGCCCTCGGTTATGTGCACGCCACCGACCGCATGACGCAAATGGCCACCCTGCGCCTGTTGGCTCAGGGACGTTTGGCGCAGATGTATGGCGCCGACCTGCTTGATGCCGATCGCTACATGCGCGCAGTCAATCTGAGGAAGAACGCCGGCGAGCTCTACAAGGCCGCTTCGCCGCGCCTGAAACGCTTCTTCGAAGTCTATGCCCGCGGCGTCAATGCCTATCTGTTCCGCTATCGCGACAAACTCCCGGCCGACCTCGCGGTCACCGGTTACAAGCCCGAATACTGGGAGCCGGAAGATTCGGCGCTGATCTTCTGCCTGCTTAATTTCAGCCAGTCGGCGAACCTGCCGGAGGAGATTTCCTCGCTGGTGCTCGCGCAGACGGTCTCGACCGACAAACTTGCCTGGCTGGCGCCCTCCGCGCCTGATGAAAAGCTGCCGGTTGGAGAAGCCGAGAAGCTTCAGGGCATCAAGCTCAATGGCGCGATTGCCGGTCTTGCTGAAATCAGTAAAGCCACCGGTCAATTGGCCGATCTGAATTTGCTGGGCGCCACGTCATCGAATAACTGGGCGATCTCGCCGCAACGCAGCCGCAGCGGCAAAAGCCTGCTGGCCAGCGACAGCCACGGACCATTGGGTGTGCCGTCGTTGTTCAGTTATGTGCAAATCCGAGCGCCGAAATATCAGGCCGCCGGCGTCACCATCGCCGGGCTGCCGATGGTGCTGGGCGGTTTCAACGGCAAAGTGGCGTGGAGCATGACGTCGGTCATGGGCGACAACCAGGACCTGTTCCTGGAAAAAATCCGACGCCAGGGCAATGGTTTGTCTTACGAGGTGAACGGCAAATGGCAGCCGGTGATCGTGCGCAACGAAACTTATTTCGTCAAAGGTCAGCGCTCGATTCGCGAAGCGGTGTACGAAACCCGCCACGGCCCGCTGCTCAACAGTGCCCAGGGCACCGCGCTCGGCAACAGCCTCGGTCTGGCCCTGCAAACGCCGAACTTCACCGATGACAAATCGCTGGACGCGTTCTTCGACCTGTCCCGGGCGCAGAACGTCGAGAAAGCTTCAGACGCCAGCCGTGAAATTCGCGCCATAACCCTGAACCTGGTGTTCGCCGACGCCCGCAACATTGGCTGGCAAGTCACCGGTCGCTACCCGAATCGCCGTGAAGGCGAAGGCTTGCTGCCATCGCCGGGCTGGGAAGGTCGATACGATTGGGACGGTTATGCCGATCCGATGCTGCACCCCTACGATCAGGACCCGGCGCAGGGTTGGTTAGGCACCGCCAACCAGCGGGTCATTCCTGATGGCTATGGTATGCAACTGTCCAATTCCTGGTCAGCGCCGGAACGTGGCGAACGCCTGGCGGAACTGGCCGGTGCGGGTAAGCACGACACTCGCAGCGTGATCGCCATGCAGTACGATCAGACCACTACATTCGGCGCAAAACTGAAGAAAATGTTTGCCGCGCCGGGCATGGCGCAGCCGCTCAAGCAGGCCATCGAAGCGTTGCCGACAGCCGATCAGCCCAAGGCTCGCGAGGCACTGGCTCGCTTGATGGCGTTCGACGGCAAACTCGCTGCGGCGTCCGCAGACGCGGCGATTTATGAGTTGTTCCTGCAGGAAAGCGCGCGGCAGACGTTCCTCGACGAGCTGGGGTCGGACAGCGGTCCGGCGTGGAAAGCGTTTATCGCTAACGGCGAATTGTCCTACTCCGCGCAGGCCGATCACTTGCTCGGTCGCGAAGACAGCCCGTTCTGGGATGACCTGCGCACGCCGCAGAAAGAGGACAAACCGGTAATCCTCGCACGCGCCCTCGCGGCCGCGATAACCACAGGCGACAGCCAACTGGGCGGCGATCACAAAGCCTGGCAATGGGGCAAACTGCACCGCTACGAATGGAAAAACAGCAGTGGCCAGACCGTGCGCGGTCCGCTCGCGGCGGGCGGTGATCACACGACGCTCAACACCGCTGCGTTTGCCTGGGGCAAGGACTTCAACACCACGTTGGCACCGGCCATGCGTTTCATCGTCGACTTCGGCCAGGCCGAGCCGCTGATGGGGCAGAACGGCACGGGGCAATCGGATAATCCTGCAAACCCGAATTACCTCGACAGCGTTGATCCGTGGCTCAAGGGCAAGTACATGAGCTTGCCGATGCAGCCACAGAACTTTGACAAGGCTTACGGCAGCAAGCGCTTGACGCTGACACCCGGCAAATAATCCGCCGCTCCTGTGGGAGTTACCCTGCCAGCGATGAGGCAGTGTTTGACACTTCTTTAGTGAACGACACTGCGCCATCGCCAGCAGGCTGGCTCCCACAAGAACTGCGCCACGCTGCAGATATCTCGATAGAACTTCTCCCCTCGCCTCAACCTCATACCTAACAAATCCATCCATTTGGTTAGCCCATGGATCTTGTTATCGCTCGCCCCGAAGGTTTGTACTGCCCCGCCGGAGATTTTTATATCGACCCATGGCGCCCGGTCGAGCGGTCGGTAATTACCCATGCCCACGGCGATCACGCCCGTGGCGGTAATCAGCATTACCTCGCCGCCGCACCCGGTGAAGGGATCCTGCGGTCCCGACTCGGCCAGGACATCAACCTGCAAACCCTGCCCTACGGCGAACGGTTGCTGCACCACGGCGTCACCCTGAGTTTCCATCCCGCCGGCCATGTGCTCGGTTCGGCCCAGGTGCGGTTGGAATACGGCGGTGAAGTCTGGGTTGCTTCCGGCGATTACAAGATTGAGCCCGACGGCACCTGCGCGCCGTTTGAACCCGTGCGCTGCCACACCTTCATCACCGAATCGACCTTCGGCCTGCCGATCTATCGCTGGCAGCCTCAGGCGCAGGTGTTCGACGAAATCAATCAGTGGTGGCAAGCCAATGCGGCTGTCGATAAGGCCAGCGTGCTGTTCTGCTATTCATTCGGCAAGGCCCAGCGGATTCTTCACGGAATCGACGCCAGCATCGGGCCGATTCTGTCTCACGGTGCGGTCGAGCCACTGAACCGGGTCTATCGTGAGGGCGGCATCCATATCCCGCCGACGATCTACGCAGGCGACGTCAAAAAAACCGACCCGATGATGCGCAAAGCCTTGGTCATTGCCCCGCCCTCGGCGGGCGGCAGCACCTGGATGCGGCGCTTCGGTGACTACAGCGACGCCTTCGCCAGCGGCTGGATGCGCTTGCGCGGTACCCGACGGCGGCGCGGCGTCGACCGTGGTTTCGTGCTGTCCGATCACGCCGACTGGCCGGGCCTGCTGTGGGCCATCGAGCAGACCGGCGCCGAACGCGTCATGGTCACCCACGGCTCGATCGGCGTGCTGGTGCGCCACCTGCGCGAAAAAGGCCTCGATGCTCAAGGCTTTAACACCGAATACGGCGATGAGGATGAAGAAAACGCAGTCGCCGAAAACGCCGAGGTGCAGGCATGAAGGCATTCGCCGAGCTGTACGCCGACCTCGACGCCACCACCTCCAGCAACGCCAAACTGGCAGCGATGCAGCGCTACTTCGCCCAGGCCGAGCCCGAAGATGCCGCGTGGGCCGTGTACTTTTTGTCCGGCGGACGTCCGCGGCAATTGGTGCCCGCCAAGATCCTGCGCGAATTGGCCGTTGAATATTCCGGACTCTCGACCTGGCTGTTCGAAGAAAGCTATCAAGCGGTCGGCGATCTGGCAGAGACCATTTCCCTGGTGCTGCCCGAGGCGCTGCACAGTTCCACCGACGGCCTGGCGACATGGATTGAAGAAAAATTGCTGCCCTTGCGCGGCGAGTCTCCTGAAGTATTGGGCGTGCGACTGCCAGAATTGTGGGCACAGCTGGACCGTCACAGCCTGATGCTGTGCATCAAATTGATCACCGGCAGCTTTCGCGTTGGCGTCTCCAAACTGCTGGTGACCCGCGCGTTGGCTTCGATGGCTCAGCTCGACAGCAAGCGGGTGGCTCAGCGACTGGTGGGCTACACCGACCTGTCCAATCGGCCGAACGCGGCCAGTTATCTCAAATTAATCGCACCGGAATCGTCCGACGAGCATGCCCAGCGCGGCGGTCAGCCGTATCCGTTTTTTCTGGCTCACGCGCTGTCGCAACCGGTCGAACAATTCGAAGCGTTGCTCGGCCCGGCCAGCGATTGGCAAGTGGAGTGGAAATGGGATGGTATTCGCGCGCAAGTGGTCAAACGCGACGGGCGCCTGTGGGTCTGGTCGCGCGGCGAGGAGCTGGTGACCGAGCGCTTTCCGGAACTCGACAGCCTGGTCCACTGCCTGCCGGACGGCACCGTGATCGACGGAGAAATCGTCGTCTGGAAAGCGCCAGTGCCGAACACCGAAGACGCCTTCGATCTTCAGGCGCCGACTACGCCCGCCGTGCAGCCATTCGCGCTGCTGCAACAGCGCATTGGCCGCAAGACACTTGGCAAGAAAATCCTCGAAGATGTGCCCGTGGTTGTGCTCGGCTACGATTTGCTGGAATGGCAGGGTGAAGACTGGCGCAATCAGCCTCAGGCCAAGCGCCGTGAGCAACTGGATCAGGTGATCGCCGACTGCGCCAATCCGGTGTTGCTGCCCTCGCCCGTGCTGGCCGGCGAAGACTGGCTCGACCTCGCACGCCAGCGCGAAGCGTCACGCAGCCTCGGTGTTGAAGGCATGATGCTGAAAGCGCGCGACTCGCTGTACGGCGTCGGCCGCACCAAAGACATGGGCGTGTGGTGGAAGTGGAAGGTCGACCCGTTCAGCGTCGATGCCGTGTTGATCTATGCGCAACGCGGCCACGGCCGCCGCGCCAGTCTCTACAGCGACTACACCTTCGCTGTGTGGGACGGCCCACCGGAATCCAGCGAGCGCACGCTGGTGCCGTTCGCCAAGGCTTACTCCGGGCTGACCGATGCCGAGATGCGTCAGGTCGACAGCATCGTGCGCAAAACCACGGTGGAAAAATTCGGCCCGGTCAGCAGTGTGAAACCGAGCCTGGTGTTCGAATTGGGCTTTGAAGGGATTGCCCTGTCCAAGCG
>JALYPE010000410.1 GCA_030856525.1 Pseudomonadota bacterium
GCCCGAGGCTGCGCCAGCTGCTACAGAGCTCGGATTATGGGATCGCTGATTGGTACTGGATTTCAGTTCTCTTTTTAGGAGCAGAACATTGAACATGCCCGCAAGTAAACCGGTTGCCGCGAAGGCACCGGAACAACCGAAAACCGCAATGTCCGCACTGTGGCGACCGGCGTTGCTGCAAGCCTTCGTCAAGCTCGACCCGCGCCAGTTGAAGCGTTCGCCGGTGATGCTGGTGGTTGAACTGACCGCCATTTTTACCACCGTGCTGTGCTTTATTCCCGACCCTGCGGTGCCGACGTTTGTCGCCGCACAAATCGCCCTGTGGCTGTGGTTCACCGTACTCTTTGCCAACTTCGCCGAAGCACTGGCTGAAGGTCGCGGCAAGGCTCGCGCTGACAGCCTCAAAGCCGGCAGCGAAGGCCTCAGCGCACGTCGCAAAGCCGCCGACGGCAGCTTCCAGATCGTGCCCGCCACCAGTCTGCGCAAAGGTGATGTGGTGCGCGTCGCGGCGGGGGAAATGATCCCCGGTGACGGCGAGGTGATCGAGGGCATCGCGGCGGTCAACGAAGCGGCGATCACCGGTGAGTCGGCGCCGGTGATTCGTGAGTCTGGCGGTGATCGTTCGGCGGTCACCGGCAACACTCGATTGGTCTCCGATTGGCTGTTGGTGCGGATCACCAGCAATCCCGGTGAGTCGACACTCGATCGCATGATCGCCCTGGTCGAAGGCGCCAAACGCCAGAAGACCCCGAACGAAGTGGCGCTCGACATTCTGCTGATCGGCCTGACTCTGATCTTTCTGCTGGTGGTCGTCACCCTGCAACCGTTCGCGCACTTTGCCAACGGCAGCCTGCCCCTGGTGTTCCTGGTGGCGTTATTGGTCACGCTGATTCCGACGACCATTGGCGGTTTGTTGTCGGCCATCGGGATTGCCGGCATGGACCGGCTGGTGCGCCTCAACGTGATCGCCAAATCCGGTCGCGCAGTGGAAGCGGCGGGGGATGTGCACGTGCTGTTGCTGGACAAGACCGGCACCATCACGTTCGGCAACCGTCGGTGCACGGCGGTGTATGCCGCGCCCGGCGTCAGCGCCATGCAACTGGCCGAAGGTGCGCTGTTTGCATCGCTGGCCGATGACACGGCGGAAGGCAAATCCATCGTTGAGTTTTTGCGCGGTCTGCATCCGCAACCCGAGCCAGCCGCCGAGTTGCTGACGGGCGTGCCGTTCAGCGCCGAGACGCGTTTGTCCGGCGTGGATTATCAGGGCCGCGTGTTCCGCAAAGGCGCGGTGGATTCGCTGCTGGAGTTCGTCGGCCTGAAACGCGCCGATCTGGCCCCGGCACTGACCCGGGAAATCGAGCGGATTGCGCAGAGCGGTGGCACGCCGTTGCTGGTGTGTGCTGACGGCAAATTGCTTGGCGTGATCCATCTTAAAGACGTGGTGAAGCCCGGTATCCGCGAGCGGTTTGCCGAACTGCGCAAGTTGGGGATTCGCACGGTGATGGTCACTGGCGACAACCCGCTGACGGCTGCGGCGATTGCGGCAGAGGCGGGCGTCGACGACGTGCTGGCCGAGGCCACGCCGGAGAAGAAACTCGCACGCATCCGTCATGAGCAGAACGACGGTCGCCTGGTCGCGATGTGCGGCGACGGCGCCAACGACGCCCCGGCCCTGGCTCAGGCGGACGTTGGCATGGCGATGAACGACGGCACGCAAGCGGCGCGCGAGGCGGCCAACATGGTCGACCTCGACAGTGATCCGACCAAGCTGCTGGACGTGGTGCAGATCGGCAAGGAATTGCTGGTGACCCGTGGCGCGCTGACGACGTTTTCGATTGCCAACGACGTGGCCAAATACTTCGCGATCCTGCCGGCGCTGTTTGCTTCGATTTATCCACAGCTGGGCGTGCTCAACGTCATGCAGTTGAGCAGTCCGCAGAGCGCGATCCTTTCGGCGATTGTGTTCAACGCGCTGATCATCGTCGTGCTGATCCCGCTGGCGCTGCGCGGCGTGCGTGTGCAAGCGGCAAGTGCGGCAGCGTTGCTGCGGCGCAATTTGCTGATCTACGGATTGGGCGGGTTAGTGGTGCCGTTTGTGGGGATCAAAGCAATCGACATGCTGCTGACGGCGCTGCATCTGGTTTGACGAAGTCACCTGCCCACGGTCTTTGTGGCATGCGCACTCTTGTGGCGAGGGGATTTATCCCCGTTGGGCTGCGCAGCAGCCCCAGCCCTATAAACGCGGTGTGCCAGAAGAAATGAAGTAGAAGATCCATGGGCCTGCTTCGCAGCCCAACGGGGATAAATCCCCTCACCACAGGTGTGTGGTGGCACAGAAACTTGGTGTTTTCCCACAGAATCCGAGGAGTTTGAAATGACTAAAACCCTACGCCCAGCCTTGAGCCTGCTCGCGCTGATGACCCTGATCACCGGCATCGCATACCCCTTGCTGGTCACCGGCATCGCCCAAGTCGCATTCCCCGATCAAGCCAACGGCAGCCTCATCCACGACGCCGACGGCAGAGTCCGTGGCTCGTCCCTGATCGCGCAGGATTTTACCGGCGACACCTGGTTCCACCCGCGCCCATCCGCCGGCGCCTTCGCTACCGTATCTAGTGGTGCCAGCAACCTTGCACCGAGCAACCCGGCCCTGGCGACTCGGGTGGTTGAAGACGCCAACAAGTTGCTGGTGCCAGCTCAAGGCCCGGTGCCGCTGGCGCTGCTGACCACCTCCGGCAGCGGCCTCGATCCGCACTTGCCTCCGGCCGCGATTGCCTATCAACTGGCGCGTGTCGCGGCGGCGCGTAACCTGCCGGTGTCAACGCTGCAGCAGTTGCTGGATGCGCACATCGAACAGCCGCTGGTGGGGCCGCCGGTGGTGAATGTATTGGCGCTGAACATCGCGCTGGAAAACCTGTAACTCAGCGGCGCCAACATTCGCGAGCAAGCCCGCTCCCACAGGAAATTGCATTCCCCTGCAGGAGCGAGCCCACTCGCGAAGGCGACCTAACAGTCACCACCAACCCACAGGAAAATGCTATTCCCTGTAGGAGTGAGCCTGCTCGCGAAGGCGACCTAACAGTCACCTCCAACCCACAGGAAAATGCTATCCCCTGTAGGAGCGAGCCTGCTCGCGAAGGCGACCTAACAGTCACCACCAACCCCACAGGAAAATGCTATCC
>JALYPE010000415.1 GCA_030856525.1 Pseudomonadota bacterium
AACCAGGGTCCCCTCTCGCAAGGCCGCCCCGACGATGAACGTCGGCAGATACGTAATCCCGAGGCCCGCCACTGCCGCGTCCTTGAGCACCTCGCCATTATTGACCCGCATCCGCCCGGCGACATTCACCGCCAGCGGCTTGCCCGGGCCTTCGAAACGCCATTGCACCTGCCGACCATGGCCATACGGCAAACAATCATGCCCCTGCAAATCCTCAGGCTTGAGCGGCGTACCGCGCTCCGCCAGATACGCCGGACTGGCGCAATACACACGATCCACAGAGGCAATACGCCGGGCAATCAGCGTTGAATCTTCAAGAACGCCAATGCGCAGCGCCAGGTCATAGCCCTCGCCGAGCAAATCCACCGAGCGATCACTCAAGTCCACTTCCACCGTGACGTCCCGATATCGCTGCAAAAACAGCGGCAGCAAACAGCCCAGATGCGCCAGTGCAAACGACAGCGGCGCACTGACCCGGATCGTCCCGCGCGGCTCGCTGGTCTGCCCGGCGATGCCCTGCTCCACTTGCTCGACATCACCGAGCAAGCGCAATGCCGACTCGTAGTAGCTCTGCCCCAGCGGCGTGACGTCGAGACGTCGGGTCGAGCGGTTGAGCAGGCGCACGCCTAAACGCTCTTCAAGCTGCATCAAGCGACGGCTGACGAATTGCTTGGACAGGCCGAGCTGATCAGCGGCCGCGGTAAAGCTGCCGGAGTCCATGACCTGGCAAAAAATACGCATATCTTCGAATGGGTTCATTGTCACGCCTTGGTTGACAGTCAAACACGTTATAGCGGCTTTTTCACTTTCGAGCATCCTATTAATCTGTATCCATGGTGCTGATGAAGCCCAAATCCATGTGACTTCATACATACATTAAAAAGGATTTACTCAATGAACATCGTCAAAAAAACCCTGACCGCTTCCCTCCTCGCTCTCGCCGTCGGCAACGCATTCGCCGCAGGTAGCCCAGGGGTCGAGCACAACACTCAGGCGTTCCTCGAAGCGCTTGCCGCTGGCGGTGGCAAACCACTTGAACAACTGAGTCCGAAAGACGCCCGCGCCGTACTGACAGGCGCTCAAGCATCTGTGAAGGTCGACCTGTCGGGTGTAGACGTCAGCGAGCGCTCCATCAAGGTTGATGGCCAAACCATCCACCTGAAAATCGTCCGCCCGGCCAAGGTCAAAGGCGAGTTGCCGGTGTTCATGTTCTTCCACGGTGGCGGCTGGGTGTTGGGCGATTACCCGACTCACCAACGCTTGATCCGCGACCTGGTTGTGGGCTCCGGTGCGGTCGCGGTGTACGTCGATTACACACCGTCGCCAGAAGCGCAGTACCCGACCGCGATCAACCAGGCCTACGCCGCGACCCGCTGGGTGGCCGAGCATGGCAAGGCGATCGGCGTCGATGGCAAACGTCTCGCAGTGGCCGGCAACAGCGTCGGTGGCAACATGGCGGCGGTCGTGGCCTTGATGGCCAAAGAACAGAAAACGCCCGCGCTACGTTTTCAACTGTTGATGTGGCCAGTGACCAACGCGCAGTTCGACAGCGGTTCCTACCAGCAATTTGCCGAGGGCCACTTCCTGACCCAAAACATGATGAAGTGGTTCTGGGACAACTACACCACCAACGCCAGCGAGCGCGCACAGATTCATGCTTCGCCGTTACAGGCCAGCGCTGAACAGCTCAAGGGCTTGCCCGCCGCGTTGGTGCAGACCGCCGAGTTCGACGTGTTACGCGATGAAGGCGAAGCCTATGCTCGCCACCTCGACGCAGCGGGCGTGCCGGTCACGGCAGTGCGTTACAACGGGATGATCCATGACTTCGGCCTGTTGAACCCGCTGAGCCAGATCCCGGAAGTGAAGGCTGCGGTGCGTCAGGCGGCACTGGAACTGAAGACGCATCTGAACTGACAAATCCACCTCGCCGCAGCACCCTCTGTGGCGAGTTTTTGCCTCGCATGTAGGAGCGAGCTTGCTCGCGATGGACGTCAACGATGACGCGGATTGCCTGGATGTACGC
>JALYPE010000425.1 GCA_030856525.1 Pseudomonadota bacterium
GGCTTGCTCGCGAAACAGGCGCCTCGGTCGATCAGACCGACCCCGCATCCCGATTCCAATACCGGAACAACGGCTCCGCCAGAAACAACACAAACAGCAACCGCATCACCTGCATCGCTGTCACCAGCGGCACGGACAATTGCAGGGTCTCCGCCGTCAGGCTCATCTCGGCGATCCCGCCCGGCATCATGCCTAATGTCAGCGAACGCAGATCCAGATGCGTCAACGCACTCAGCCCCAGCGCCGCCACCGTCGCGATCAGCATGGTCAGTACCGTGCCAAGTAACGTGCGCCCCATGAACGATGGCGCACGCCGGAAGAATTGCCGATTGAAATGACAGCCCAATCCGCTGCCAATCAGCAACTGCCCGATCTGGCTGCCACCGGCCGGCAGACCGATGTGCAAATCCCAACCGATACTGACTGCGGCGCTGACCAGCAGCGGCCCGAACAGCCACGGGTTGGGTTGCCGCAGACGTTCCCACACCAACGCTGCCACGGCGCCTGCCGGAAACAGCAACGCGAGCCACCACCCGTTGACGTCGGCCGGATGAAACATCGGCGCGCCGTCACCCAGCAGATATTTGAAAGCGGCCGGCACGCAGAGGACCACCACCAGCACGCGCAAGCTTTGTCCCGCCGCGACGCGGCTGAGCACCGCGCCGTTGCGCGCGCCGAGGTTGACCATCTCTCCGGAGCCGCCCGGCATGCTGGAGAAGAATGCCGTGGCGCGATCCTCGCCGGTGCGCCGCATCAGCCAGACGCCCACCACCGCCGACAGACTGGTGATCAGCGCACCGAAGAAGATCAAACCGAAGTGACTCAGCACCTGCTCCATCACCACCGGGGTAAAGTGCAGGCCGATACCGATGCCGATGACCCATTGGCCGCACTTGCGGCCGCCGGGAATTTCCGCCAACTGCCACGGCGTCAGGCAGCGCACCAGGATTATCGCCAGCAACGAGCCGACCATCCATGGCAGCGGCCAGCCCACCAGACTGGCGAGGTAACCGCCCAGCGCGCCCACCAGAGGCGTGCCCCACCAGGCGTTGAACGGTGTTCGATCAGACATCGGCCAGGGTGCGCCGCGCAGCCGAACGTTTGCGCCAGATCCGCACGATCGGCAGGAACAGCATGATGAAGGTCAGCACCCACACGCCGAAGGTAATCGGACTGGACCAGAGGATTTCCAGCGCTCCGTTGGAAATCGACAGCGCGCGACGCAGGTTCTGCTCCATCAAACCACCGAGGATGAAACCCAGCAGCACCGGCGACAACGGGAAGTCCAGCTTGCGCAGGAGGTAACCGAAGATGCCGATCCCGATCATCAGGAACAGGTCGAAGGTGGTGGCATGCACCGCGTAAACACCAATCCCGGTAATGATCGCGATCACTGGCACCAGCGCCCAGTTCGGCACGGCCAGGATGCGGGTAAAGATGCGGATCATCGGGATGTTGAGGATCACCAGCATGATGTTGGCGATGAACAACGACGCGATCAGGCCCCAGACGATGTCTGGTTGTTGTTGGAACAGCAGCGGGCCCGGTGTGATGTTGTACAGCGAAAGTGCGCCAATCATCACCGCCGTGGTGCCCGAACCTGGCACGCCCAGCGTCAGCATCGGCACCAGTGCGCCACAGGCGGCACCGCCGATGGCGGTTTCCGGAGCGGCGAGTCCGCGCATGTCGCCTTGACCAAAGGTGCCCTTGGCGCCGGCGATGCGTTTCTCGGTCATGTAAGCCACGGCACTGGCCAGCGTCGCACCGGCGCCCGGCAAGACACCCATGATGAAGCCCAGCACGCCGCAGCGAACGTTCACCGCAAACACCGCCGAGGCTTCCTTGAAGTTGAACATCATCCGGCCAGTGGCTTTCACCGCTTCCTGACCCCGGTGGGTTTTTTCCAGCAGCAGCAATATCTCGCTGATGGAGAACAGGCCGAGCACCAGGACGACAAACTGAATGCCGTCAGTCAGATGGATGTTGTCCCCGGTAAAGCGGTAGACACCGCTGTTGGCGTCGATACCAACGGTCGACAGGAACAGGCCGATCAACGCTGCGATAAAAGTCTTCAGCGGACGATCGCCGGCCATGCCGCCGAGGCAGACAATCGCGAACACCATCAGTACGAAATATTCCGCCGGACCGAAGGCAATCGCCCATTTTGCCAGCAGCGGCGCAAACAGCACCATGCCGCAGGTCGCGATGAAGGCACCGATGAACGAGCTCCACGCCGACAACGACAGCGCTACACCGGCCATGCCTTTGCGGGCCATCGGGTAGCCATCGAGGGTGGTCATTACCGTGGAGGCTTCGCCCGGAATGTTCAGTAGAATCGAGCTGATCCGACCGCCGTATTCGCAACCCAGGTACACCGCTGCGAGCAGGATCAGCGCCGATTCCGGTGGCAGGCCGAGGGCAAAGGCGATCGGAATTAACAAGGCCACGCCATTGATCGGACCCAGGCCCGGCAACAGCCCGACCACGGTGCCGATGAGGGTGCCGCACAAGGCGGTCACCAGATTGTACGGGCTCAGCGCGACGCCGAAGCCCTGACCCAAATAACCAAGCGTATCCATGTCAGTTCTCCAGAACGTCGAGCACGCCCAAAGGCAGTGGAACGTCCATGACTTTGTCGAACAGCAGATAGAGACCGATCGCCATCAGGCTGATGATCACGACACTGGGCAGCCAGCGACCGCCGTACAAGCGAGCCATCGGGACGCCGGTCAGGATGCTGGCGACGATGAAGCCGAGGGGTTCGAAGGTGCCGGCGAAGATCAGCAGCAGGACGACGCAGATGCCGATCTTGACCAAAGTGTCGCGGTCCAGCTGCGGGTCATCGTCGCTGTGCACGATCGGTGTCGGACGAAACACCATGTAGAACAAACCGAGGCCCATCAGGCCGAGCATCAACAGCGGAAACGCCCGAGGACCGACCGGTTCGTAGGAAAAAGCCGCCTGATACGGCCATGCCATCAGTGCCAGGCCGATGCAGGCCAGCAACAGCACCGAGGCGAAAATGCGTTGTACGAGCATGAGAAACTCCTGCGCCGCGACCCCGATCACTCGGAGCCGCAGCCGCTAGACAGAGACGATCACTGGATCAGGCCGAACTCTTTGGCCAGCACTTTGTAGTCGGCAACCTGCTTCTTCACGTAGGTGTCCAGCTCCGGGCCGGTCATCGCGAACGGGAACAGTTCACGCTGGTCGCGCAGCTTGGCGAACTCGCCGGAAGCGAGCATTTTGTCGAAGGCATCTTTCCACCAGGCGTAGTCTTCGTCGCTGACCTTAGGCCCCAGGTAGAAACCGCGAACCACGGGCCAGACGATGTCGTAGCCTTGTTCTTTGGCAGTCGGAATGTCTTTCATTTCCGGCTCGTCCAGACGGTTTTCGGCGAACACTGCCAGCAGGCGCATGTCGCCGCTCTGGATGTGCGGCATGGAGTCGGAGATGTCGGTGCTGCCGACCTGGATGTGGCCACCGAGCAGGGCCGTAGCAATTTCGCCGCCCCCTTCGAGGGCGACATAACGCAGCTCGCGTGGGTTGATCCCGGCGGCTTTGGCGATCAGCGCGGTTTGCATCCAGTCCTGGCTGCCGACAGTGCCGCCGGAACCGATGACCACGGAGCCCGGATCTTTCTTTAGCGCTTTAACCAGATCGTCCAGCGTCTTGTAGGGCGAATCGGCTTTCACCGCGATGGCACCGTAGCTGGTGCCGACTGCCGCGAGCCAGCGCACGGCGTTTTCGTCAAAGCGGCCGAACTTGCCTTGGGCCAGGTTCAGCAGCGAACCGCTGGACCACGCCACCAGTGTGCCGGCG
>JALYPE010000436.1 GCA_030856525.1 Pseudomonadota bacterium
CCGATCCAGCCTGCACCGGGCAAATAGACTTCGCACCAGGCATGCAGGTCGGTGAAATCCACCTCAGTGCCCGAGGGGCCATCCAGGCTTTTGACGTCGGCGGTGAGCTGAATCAGATAACCGGAAACGAAACGTGCCGCCAGTCCCAGATTGCGCAGCAGTTGCACCAGCAACCACGCCGAGTCGCGACAGGAACCGCAGGCATGCTCCAGCGTATGTTCGGGCGTCTGCACGCCCGGCTCCATGCGAATCAGGTAACCAATGTCATCGCTCACACGCTGGTTGAGCGCGACCAGAAAATCCACACTGGGCAACGGGGTGCGGTCGATGTTGTCCAGGTACGCCTTAAACGCCGGCGTGAGGGGCAAGGTTTCGAGGTAAGGCGCCAGCTCTTTGCGTTCGTCCGCGGCGTAGGCGAACGGGATTTTCTCGGCGTACGGCTCCAGAAAGAAATCGAAGGGGTTGAAGACCGCCATCTCGGCAACCAGATCGACTTCAATGCGCAGCTCGCTGGTTTTTTCCGGGAACACCAACCGAGCCAGGTAATTGCCTTGAGGATCTTGCTGCCAGTTGATGAAATGCTGCTCAGGCGTGACTTTCAGCGCGTAGGAAAGCACCCGAGTACGACTGTGAGCGGCGGGACGCAGACGCACGATTTGCGGACCGAGTTCGACGGCGCGGTCGTAGCGATAATGCGTGACGTGGTGCAATGCGACATGGATCGACACGGCGTGCCTCCTGCGAGCCTAGAGCGTAAGCAAGAGTGCGCAAGAGTTATGCCATGCAGTGGCGGCGGGACATTCGGTACTGGGTGGCGGGGGTGCAGCACCAAAACCGGGCGCTGTTGGAAATGAAGCTGATTGAAGTGCACACAAATGTGGCCATCGGCCGCGTTATGCGCTGGCGGTACCGGCGTATTCGCGAGCAAGCCCGCTCCCACAGTGGAGGGCATTCCAAGGTGGGAGCGGGCTTGCTCGCGAAGAGGCCAGTGAATCCAACACCACTTTGCGCTCTGACCCAACGCAAAACGCCAACCCGAAGGTTGGCGTTTTGTTGACAGCGTTCAGCGTTTAACGCGGCACCACCGGTTTGCGTGCAGGCTTTGGCCCCTTGCCTTTGGCCGCGTCCTTACGGTCTTTCGCCGCCTGTTGATTGCGGGCAAATGCCGCCGCCTTGGCCTGTTCGCGCTTGTCCCACGAATTACCGCCATCACTGGCGCGTGGCGGCAGCCCGGTGTGCTGCGTGAGAATCTTCGTGGTCTTCTCACCGGCTACTTTGTGGCTACCGGCTGGCGTCGAGTTCTTGCGACGGGCGCTCTGGTAGCTGTCGGTCGCCGGCTGATGCAGCGGGATCAACTGGGTCTTGCCCGGGCCGATCAGGTCGGCGCGGCCCATGCGGGTCAGCGCTTCACGCAGCATCGGCCAGCCTTTCGGGTCGTGATAACGCAAGAATGCCTTGTGCAGACGACGCTGCTCTTCGCTCTTGACGATGGTCACCGCATCGCTCTTGTACGTCACCTTGCGCAACGGGTTTTTGCCCGAATGGTACATCGCGGTCGCGGTGGCCATCGGCGACGGGTAGAACGCCTGCACCTGATCGGCGCGAAAGCCGTTGCCTTTGAGCCACAGGGCCAGGTTCATCATGTCTTCATCGGTGGTGCCCGGGTGAGCGGCGATGAAGTAGGGGATCAGGTACTGCTCTTTGCCGGCTTCCTTGGTGTACTTCTCGAACATGCGCTTGAACTTGTCATAGCTGCCGATGCCCGGTTTCATCATCTGGTTGAGCGGACCTTCCTCGGTGTGTTCCGGGGCAATCTTCAGGTAACCGCCAACGTGGTGGGTTACCAGCTCCTTGACGTATTCCGGCGATTCGACCGCGAGGTCGTAACGCAGGCCGGAAGCGATCAGGATCTTCTTCACACCCGGCAACGCACGGGCGCTGCGATACAGCTGGATCAGCGAAGAATGGTCGGTGTTCAAATTCGGGCAGATGCCAGGGAACACGCACGATGGCTTGCGGCACGCCGATTCGATTTCCGGGCTCTTGCAGGCGATGCGGTACATGTTCGCGGTCGGGCCGCCGAGGTCGGAAATGACGCCGGTGAAGCCGGGCACCTTGTCGCGGATCTCTTCAATTTCGCGAATGATCGACTCTTCGGAACGGTTCTGGATAATCCGGCCTTCGTGCTCGGTGATCGAGCAGAAGGTGCAGCCGCCAAAGCAGCCACGCATGATGTTCACCGAGAAACGGATCATGTCGTAGGCCGGAATCTTTTCCTTGCCGTACGCCGGGTGCGGAACACGGGCGTAGGGCATGCCGAACACGTAGTCCATTTCTTCAGTGGTCATCGGAATCGGCGGCGGGTTGAACCAGACGTCGACTTCGCCATGCTTCTGCACCAGCGCGCGGGCGTTGCCCGGGTTGGTTTCCAGGTGAAGCACGCGGTTGGCGTGAGCGTAAAGAACGGCGTCGCCACGGACTTTCTCGACCGACGGCAGACGAATCACAGTCTTGTCGCGGGTCATTTTCGGGCTGGCCAGAATCTGCACGACCTTGGCTTCAGTCGGGTCTTCGACCGGCCCTTTTTCCTGCTCGATCGCGCAGGCCTGGGTGTCCTGGGTGTTCACATACGGGTTGATGATCTTGTCGACCTTGCCCGGACGGTCAATACGCGTGGAATCGACTTCGTACCAGTCTTTCGGCGTATCACGGCGAATGAACGCGGTGCCGCGCACGTCGGTGATGTCTTCGATCTTGTGCCCGTAGGAAAGACGCTGGGCGACTTCGACAATCGCACGCTCGGCGTTGCCGTACAGCAGAATGTCGGCGCAGGCGTCGATCAGGATCGAGTTGCGCACCCGGTCCTGCCAGTAATCGTAGTGAGCGATACGACGCAGGGAGGCTTCGATGCCGCCAAGGACGATCGGCACGTTTTTGTAGGCTTCCTTGCAACGCTGGCTGTACACCAGACTCGCGCGGTCGGGACGTTTGCCCGCGAGGCCACCCGGGGTGTAAGCGTCATCGGAACGGATTTTCTTGTCGGCGGTGTAGCGGTTGATCATCGAATCCATGTTGCCGGCCGCGACGCCGAAAAACAGGTTCGGTTCGCCCAGCTTCATGAAGTCGTCTTTGGACTGCCAGTTGGGCTGAGCGATGATCCCGACGCGGAAGCCTTGCGACTCCAGCAGCCGGCCGATGATGGCCATGCCGAACGACGGATGGTCGACGTAGGCATCACCAGTAACGATGATGATGTCGCAGGAATCCCAGCCAAGCTGATCCATCTCCTCCCTGCACATCGGCAGGAATGGCGCCGGGCCGAAACATTCGGCCCAGTACTTGGGATAGTCAAATAACGGCTTGGCTGTTTGCATGACGATGACCGGTGTTGAGATGAAAAATCGCGGGCGCGGAATATAGCACAAAATTTAACCAATTCCGACGGCCATGGTCGGAATTGATATCGACCTTTTCGCAACAGACGTGGCATTCACAAATTGAACGAAGATCCTTCGGCCCTTATCGCAGCCCGCGGCAGCTCCTACAGGACTCGCATTACTCGTCGTCGAAGTTGTAACTACCCGGCGCGAGGTTTTCGAAGCGCGTGTATTTGCCGATAAACGCCAAGCGGGACGTACCGATTGGTCCGTTCCGCTGTTTGCCGATGATAATCTCGGCGATGCCTTTGTGTTCGGTTTCCGGGTGATAGACCTCGTCCCGGTACACAAACATGATCACGTCCGCATCCTGCTCGATCGCTCCGGATTCCCGAAGGTCGGAGTTGATCGGGCGCTTGTTCGGCCGTTGCTCAAGGGAGCGGTTGAGCTGGGACAGTGCCACCACCGGGCAATTGAATTCCTTGGCCAGGGCTTTCAGGGAGCGCGAGATCTCGGAAATCTCGTTGGTGCGGTTATCGCCACCAGAACCCGGAATCTGCATCAACTGCAGGTAGTCGATCATGATCAGGCCAACATCGCCATGCTCACGCACCAGGCGCCGGGTCCGTGCGCGCATTTCCGAGGGGCTGATACCGGCGGTATCGTCAATGAACAGCTTGCGATCGTTAAGCAGATTGACCGCCGAGGTCAGGCGCGGCCAATCATCGTCTTCCAGGCGACCGGCACGGACCTTGGTCTGGTCGATACGCCCAAGGGAAGACAACATACGCATGATCAGCGATTCGCCTGGCATCTCCAGCGAGTAAACCAGTACGCACTTGTCACTGCGCAACACCGCGTTTTCCACCAGGTTCATCGCAAAGGTGGTTTTACCCATGGACGGACGCCCGGCGACGATGATCAAGTCGGACGGCTGCAGGCCACTGGTCATCCCGTCGAGGTCGGTATAGCCGGTGGACAGCCCGGTGATGGCGTTGTCGGTGTTGAACAAGGTGTCGATGCGGTCGATGGCCTTGGTCAGCAGGTCGTTGACGCTCACCGGGCCGCCGGTTTTAGGCCGGGCCTCGGCGATCTGGAAGATCTGTCGCTCGGCTTCGTCGAGGATTTCTTCCGCGCTGCGGCCTTCGGGATTGAAGGCACTGTCGGCGATTTCGGTCGCAATGCCGATCAACTGGCGCAGGGTTGCCCGGGCACGAACGATCTGGGCATAGGCCTTGATGTTGGCAACCGACGGCGTGTTCTTCGCCAGCTCACCCAGGTAACCGAGGCCGCCGACTTGCGACGTCTGACCTTCCTTGTCGAGTTGCTCGGCCAGGGTCACCACGTCGATCGGTGAGTTCTGGTCGGCGAGCTTGGCAATCGCCCGGAAAATCAGACGGTGGTCATGTCGATAGAAATCGCCGTCGGAGACTTGATCCAGCACGCGTTCCCAGGCGTTGTTGTCCAGCATCAGACCACCGAGCACGGCCTGTTCGGCCTCGATGGAATGCGGCGGCACCTTCAGGGCAGCGGTTTGCAGATCGTATTGCTCGGGAGCGGAGATATCGTTCATGGCCACTTGGATAGTTAGGAAAATCAGGAACTGCAGAAAGACAAAGGGCACGACCTGTAAACAGGATCGTGCCCGATGTTACCGGCAAGCACCCAAGGGTGCCAGCCGACAAGTGCTGCTTAAGCTGCTACCACGACAACGCGTACGGTGGCTTCAACTTCGGCGTGCAGGTGCACGGCTACGTCGAATTCGCCTACGTTGCGGATAGTGCCGTTCGGCAGACGAACTTCGCTTTTCGCTACTTCAACGCCAGAGGCGGTCAGTGCGTCAGCGATGTCGTGAGTACCGATCGAACCGAACAGCTTGCCTTCGTCGCCAGCGGTGGCAGTGATAGTCACTTCCAGCTCAGCCAGTTGGGCGGCACGGCTTTCAGCCGAGGTCTTGCGATCTGCTGCGGCTTTTTCCAGCTCAGCGCGACGCTCTTCGAACGCAGCCAGGTTGGCAGCGGTCGCAGCGGTAGCTTTGCCGTAAGGCAGCAGGTAGTTACGACCGTAACCGGCCTTAACGTTTACTTTGTCACCCAGGTTGCCCAGGTTGGTGACTTTTTCCAGAAGGATCAGTTGCATGTGAAAATCCTCTTAACTTTTAACCTTCACCGTTCGCGCTATCGGCATCTTTCGGTGCCGAACGACCGCGAAAATCAATCAGGCTGTCGACGATGGCCAAGACCACCAGCAACGGATAGATCAGCTGCATGAACAGCAACAGCGTGACGTACAACCCGACAAGCCAGAACCTGGCCAGTCGCTTCTGCGCCACCAGCCCATGAATCAGGGCCAGCCCGGCGATCACCAGCGGTACGCTGCACAACGGCGTCAACATGGCCATCTGCGGACCGATGTTCGGCCCCAGAAGCATGCACGCCAGCAGCAACATCGCTGGTAGAAGCGGGAAGCGGATGGCGCGAAATTCGCGACCAAAACCGCCCGGGTTGTACAACAACGCCTGCCAGTAGCGCCCGACAATCAGGCTCAGCACACTGACGATTTGCAACAAGGCCGCAATCAGGCCGGTCAGGACCGGTGCAATCAAGGACGCAAAATGCGCTTGCTCATCTACCGACAACTTCTGGTAGACATCACCGAGTAGCGACGGCATGACTTTTATCAAAGCCTGCGCCAGCATCTCGATTTGGGGAGCGAAAACCGTCCCCAGCACCAACGAAAACACCACTCCCATCGCTATGCTGACCAGCAGCACGCGGTTCCAGGACTCACTTGCGCGCAAAACCAACGCAAGGCTCCAAGACCCCAACATCACCAGAAGTGAGCGGGGGTCATCGGCGTAAAGCCACCAGACCAAGGCCGGCAGCAGTCCCAGAGCAAGTACGCTTGACGCGTCCTTCAATCCGCGCCGCAGGAGCACGAAGCATCCCGCGGCAGCACCCAACCAATACAACAACGGCAATGCCGCGCATCCAGCCACTACGAGAGTGGCCTGCATGCGGCCGCGCATGATGAACTCAGCTATGGCTCGCATGCATTCAATCCTTTGCTACGTGTCGACTGCCCGGTCTCAGCGGCCGTGGCTGTCGGTGTAGGCCAGCAGGGCCAGGAAGCGGGCGCGCTTGATAGCGGTGGCCAGCTGACGCTGATAACGAGCTTTGGTACCGGTGATACGGCTTGGAACGATTTTGCCGGTCTCGGATACATAAGCTTTCAGAGTGTTGAGATCTTTGTAATCGATCTCCTTCACGTCTTCAGCGGTGAAGCGGCAGAATTTACGACGACGGAAGAAACGTGCCATGTAATAGGCTCCTCAAAAGGTCCGTGGATTACTCGTCAGCGTTATCGCTGTTGTCGCTGTCATCACTATCAGCGCTTTCAGCGCCTTCGTGCTCAGGACGGTCGCGACGCTCACGGCGCTCACTGCGGTTTTCTTCAGCCTTGAGCATCTCGGATTGGCCGGTAACGGCTTCTTCGCGACGGATGACCAGGTTACGGATCACTGCATCGTTGTAGCGGAAGTTGTCTTCCAGCTCGGCCAAGGCCTTGCCAGTGCATTCAACGTTCAGCATCACGTAGTGAGCCTTGTGAACATTGTTGATTGCGTAGGCCAGTTGACGACGGCCCCAATCTTCCAGACGGTGGATTTTGCCGCCGTCTTCTTCGATCAGCTTGGTGTAACGCTCAACCATGCCGCCGACTTGCTCGCTTTGATCCGGGTGGACCAAAAAGATGATTTCGTAATGACGCATGAATGCTCCTTACGGGTTGTAGCCTGCCGCTCAACAGCGGTCAGACAAGGAGTGAATGACACTAATGGACTTGCTTGCGATAGACACATGCGTGCCTGCCGTCACAGCAAGGGGCGCAATTGTAGAGAAGGGGCGGGAGAGGCGCAAGGCAATTGGTGATTATTTGAACAACCCCAATCTTTGCCCCACACATAACCACTGTGGGAGCGGGCTTGCTCGCGAAAGCGGTGTGTCAGCCAATAATCATGTCAAC
>JALYPE010000492.1 GCA_030856525.1 Pseudomonadota bacterium
GGCTTGCGCCGTTTGCGCCTGCACATTGTTTTGGAGGGTTTGCGCCATCGCGCCCTGCAATCCGGCAGCGGCTTCGGCGATGGGATCTTCGCCGGGGTTTTTGGGGCGTGGCGTCATAAGCAGTTGCGTATTGGCACTGACCAACATGATGAGTAGACCTTGTGGTTTTTGTGGTGTAATGCCGGCAGCAAATAGTATGCCTATATTAATAATTCTATAATTTTCAATGAATTGCGGTTTGCAGGCCGCTGTTTTACACCGCTGCTTCGGTCAGCGTTTGCCCCGCACCGGCAATGTTCGACCGCCGACAACCGCACATCATGGCAAACCGTTGCAGCCATGTTTGAGAAAGCCGGGGCGTTGTGCCAGGCGCTGGAAATACTCGTCGATGACGGCAAATTCCGGACGGTCCATCGGCGTCATCAGCCAACGATTGACCGACAGACCGATGACAACATCCGCCAGCGTAAAACGCGGGCCGGCGACAAACGCGCCAGTCGCCGCCAGTTGATGCTCGAGAATGGCCATCTTCTGATTCCAGTCGCGCAAGCCGCTGGCGATGCGCTGTGGGTCCTGGCACTCCGGGTCTTTGCGCACCAGCGCCGTGAACGCGTAGCTCCACGACCGGTTGAGCTCTGCGGATTGCCAATCCATCCACTGTTCCACCCGGGCGCGCGCCGCCGGTTCGTGCGGGAGTAATTCAGCGTTACGGTGTTTGCCGACCAGATAACGGCAGATGGTATTGGATTCCCACAGCACGCCAGCGTCGTCGATGATCACTGGCACCTGCGCGTTGGGGTTGAGCTTGAGAAATTCCGGACTGTGCGTCGAGGCAAATCCGCTGCCCCAGTCCTCGCGCTCGTAGGAAACGCTGAGCTCTTCGCAGGTCCACAGGACTTTTCTGACGTTGATCGACGACGCTTTACCGAGAATTTTCAATGCATGTTCCATGGAGCTACTCCTTTAGCGATTACACGCTTCGGGAATCTGACAGGCTGTCGGCCCGCGTGCAACTCAAGCAGGGTCGGGCAGGGCGGAGGCCGGCAAACCAAACATACGGTCAAACAACCAGTTGAACGCAAACGTGTAGCAGGGGATGAAGATGATCAGCGCCAGGTCCAGCAGAAAAGCTTGCACCAGGCTGATGTTCATCCACCAGGCGATCAGCGGAATCAGAAACACTATCAAGGTTAGTTGAAAACCTACGGCATGAGCGATGCGCCGCTTGACGGTGCGGGTGCGCGACGGCTGGCGGCTTTCCCAGCGCTCGAACAGTGTGGTGTATATGAAATTCCAGGTGACGGCGATGGTGGTAATGATCACCGCCAGGGGCCCGGTGCTGCTCGGCGACGTGCCGGACAACAGCGCCAGGCCGAGTGCAGAGAAAGTCATGCCAATGACTTCGTAGAGAGATACGTAGACGAGTTTGCGTTTGACGCCTTGCATGGAGAACTGCCTCTATTTTGCGATTTCATGCCAGCAGTACTGGCGAAGTGGCTGCAAGATAGCTTCAATAGGAGTGACAGAAAAAGTCAGAAGCTTTCAATTAAATTGATAGGACAGGCATGAATTTCAACAGCGACAGCATCGAGTTGTTTCTCGCGGTGATCGAGCGTGGCTCGTTTTCTGCGGCGGCCCGAGCCTTGGGCAAGGTGCCGTCGGCGGTGAGCATGGGCATCGCCAACCTGGAGGCAGAACTCGGCTATCCATTGTTCGATCGACGCCATCGCGAGCCGGTGCCCACGGCGATGGCGAGCGCACTGGTGCCCCACGCGCGGCTGATTGCTGGGCAGCTCAAACAGCTGCAAGTGCATGCGATCGAATTGTCATTGGGCCTTGAGAGTACGCTGTCGATTGGCGTGGTTGCCGACACCGACAATGTTCGATTGATGGCCGCGATCAAGGTTATTGCGCAGCGTTATCCGCTGCTCGACATTGAAGTGCTGACGGCGCCGCAAGATGACGTGCTGGCCATGCTGCATGATGGGCGAGTCAGCGTTTGCCTGGCTTTCGCCGGGTTGAGCGTCAATGTGCTGGAGCGCTTTCAATTTGTCGGCACGGAACGGTTCATCGCCACGCTGGCGGCGGACCATCCGCTGTTGCAGGGGCAGGATCTGTTTCTGGAGGATTTGGTGCATGTGCGCCAGATCATCGTCGCCAGCCGCGATTTGCCGATCAGTGAAACCCGTCCCGTACTGGCCGAGTCTTGTTGGCGTACCGATACGCTGGCAATGGCCCTGGAGATGGTCGAAGCAGGTTTGGGTTGGGGTAATTTTCCGCTGTCGGAGGTGCAACCGTTGCTCGACGCAGGAAGGCTCAAGTGTTTGCGTTTTCGCAACGTCGAGAACGGTCTGGTGTTGCCGGTGCACGCGGTGTGGCTCAAGAGCCATCCGCTGCAGAAGGGTGCGTCGGCGCTGGTTCAGCTCATGGCCAACGGCTGACTGGCAAGATCGAACGATCGCAGCCTCGTTGCACTCGACAGCGCCTACGTACTCTCGCGAATCTTCAACTCAAACCCCATGTCCTGCACCGGCCGGGCCACGGTGTTACCGGCCATCAGCGTCAGCATCTGCTCCGCCGCACGCCGACCAATAGCCTCACGCGGCGTGTTGATGCTGCTCAGCCGCGGGACCATGTGCGCCGAGGCCGGCAAATCGTTGAAACCGAGAATCGACACTTGCTCAGGGATCCTGATGCCGCAACGCATCGCCTCCAGCAGAGCGCCCTGGGCCAGGTCATCGTTGCCGAAGAAGATCGCATCGACATCCGGATGACTGGCCATTAATTGCAGGAACAGCTCGCCGCCAAGGCCGACGGAGGAAGCGCGCGGGGTCAGCACTTCCAGATCGGGGTCATACCGCCCGGCCTTTTGCAGTGCCTTGCGAAAACCTTCGCCGCGCAGCAGGGTGCGCTGATCAAGCTGCGCACCGATATACGCCAGGCGCTGGCGACCGCGCGAAAGCAAATGCTGGGCCGCCGTTTCACCCGCCGCCAGTTGCGAAAAGCCCACGCAATTGAGTCCCGCGGCGCTGTCCAGCTCCATCATGTAGACGCAGGGTACGTTGCTCGCCTCGATCATTCGTCGCGAACTTTCCGTGCGGTCAAACCCGGTCAGCAGCAAACCGCGTGGCTGGTAGGCCATGTAGTTGCGTAGCAGGTTTTCTTCTTCGTCGCGGGAATAGTGGAAGTTGCCGATCAGCACTTCAAAGCCCTTGGGGCGCAAAACCTGATGAATGGCTTCCAGTGTGTCGATGAACAGCAAGTTGGACAGCGACGGCACCAAAACCACCACCGAATGGCTCTGGGCCGAGGCCAGCGCGCGTGCGGCAGGGTTGACCACATAGTTGAGATCAAGCGCCGCTTTTTGCACTTTTTCCACCAGTTCCGTGGCCACCGTACTGACGCCGCGCAAGGCGCGAGACGCGGTAATCGGGCTAACGCCGGCCAGGCGGGCTACTTCGTTGAGGGTAGGGCGGCCGGTGGTGCGCGTATTTTTATCGTTTTTAGGAGTGGTCATCGGGCGGCTTGCCAAACAAAATTCAAGGCACTAAGGTAGCGCTGTCCCGAAGCGGCTGCAAATGCGTGAGCGAGTTTTGCCTGAACCTCGCTTTTTGGCATTGGGAACAAACGTGCTGCAACCCACAAAAAAATCACGAGAAAGCGTAGGCAACTTCTGCTTTTGCTCATGTTCTATAACTTGCAAAGGTAGCGCTGTCTGCGCGCTGAGGTGTTACATGAATCATCCCATCACCGCCCTGGTCATCATGGGCGTTGCCGGTTGCGGCAAGACATGCGTCAGCGAGGCCTTGTGCCAGCTTAGCGGCGCCACTGCCATTGAAGGCGATACGTTTCACCCTGCCGCCAATATCGAAAAGATGAGCGCCGGCATTCCCCTGAACGACGACGACCGTGCCGGCTGGCTCGACAGCCTGTGCGATGAACTGCGCCGCGTTGATTCACAAGGTGCGCGTCCGGTGCTGACCTGTTCGGCGCTCAAACTGATTTATCGCGAACGCCTGCGCAGCGCCTTGCCGGGCCTGGGCTTCGTGTTCCTCGAACTGACGCCTGAAGTCGCCGCAGACCGCGTATCTCACCGGCCGGGCCATTTCATGCCGTCGACCTTGATCGACAGCCAGTTCGCCACGCTGGAATCGCCAGTCGGCGAGCCGTTGACGCTGGCCCTTGATGCGTCCAACCACAGCGTCGACGAGCTGGCCGTTCAGGCTCACCGCTGGTGGCTGGAAAATGGTCTGCGTGCGGTATGAGATTTACTGCGAAAGATAGCGCTGTCCAGATGCCTTGCGAAGCTTCCCCTATGACCTGCGAAATAGCCGCTTTAATAACAACAACAACCAGGAGACACCCCTAATGTTCGGCATGTCCCACGAGACGTTCCTGCTGCTCGATGCAGTGGTCACGGTGATCGGACTCATCGTCCTGATTACCAAGTTCAAGTTTCACCCCTTCATTGCCCTGATCATCGCCGCCGCTTTCCTCGGGCTGACCTCCGGCATGCCGATCGGCACGGTTATCAAGGCGTTCCAGGACGGCTTTGGTGGAGTTCTCGGTTTTGTCGGGATCATCCTCGCGCTGGGCACCATGCTTGGCAAAATGATGGCTGAGTCGGGGGGCGCGGATCAGATTGCGCAGACGCTGATTCGCGCGTTCGGCAAGGACAAAGTGCAGTGGGCGATGATGTTCGCGGCCTTCCTGGTCGGCATTCCGCTGTTCTTCGAAATCGGCTTCGTGCTGCTGATCCCGCTGGTGTTCATCGTCGCCCGGCGCACCGGCGTATCGATCATCAAGATCGGCATCCCGTTGCTCGCCGGCCTGTCAGCCGTGCACGGTCTGGTGCCACCGCACCCGGGCCCGTTGCTGGCCATCGGCGTGTTCGGTGCCGACATCGGCAAAACCATTTTGTACGGCCTGATCGTCGCGCTGCCGACGGCCATCATTGCCGGCCCGATCTACGGCACGTTCATCGCCAAATACATCCCCGGTCATCCTAACCAGGAACTGGTAGATCAATTGGCGCGTGAATCCGATTCGGCTGATTTGCCAAGCTTCAGCATTACCCTGATCACCGTGTTGCTGCCGGTGTTCCTGATGCTGCTCAAGACCTTTGCCGATGTGGTGCTGCCGGAAGGCAACGTCGCGCGTTCTTTCATGGATCTGGTCGGTCACCCGATCTCGGCGCTGTTGCTGGCGTTGCTGCTGTCGCTGTACACCTTCGGCCACAAGCAGGGCATGGGCTCGAACAAGATCCTCAAGTTGCTTGATGCCAGCCTTGCACCGACCGCCGCGATCATTCTGATCATCGGCGCCGGTGGTGGCTTCAAGCAGATGCTGGTCACCAGCGGCGTGGGCGACGTGATCGGTCACATGGCAGTGAATGCACAGATTTCGCCAATTCTGCTGGCGTGGCTGGTGGCCGCGGTGATCCGTATCGCGACCGGTTCGGCCACTGTGGCAACCATTACTGGTGCGGGCATCGTAGTGCCGGTGGTGGGGATGATTCCGGGCGTTAACCGTGAGTTGCTGGTGCTCGCCACTGGTGCCGGTTCGCTGATTCTGTCGCACGTCAACGACGCCGGTTTCTGGCTGGTGAAGCAGTACTTCAACATGACCGTGGCAGAGACCTTCAAAACCTGGACCGCGATGGAAACCATCCTGTCCATCGTGGCGCTGGGCTTTATTCTGCTGTTGTCGATGTTCGTATAAGTAACACCGCAGAACAAATGTGGGAGCGGGCTTGCTCGCGAAGGCGGAGG
>JALYPE010000494.1 GCA_030856525.1 Pseudomonadota bacterium
CGGCTCGACCGGGCCGACGAAGGTGATTGCCAATGAACGAACCGGACGATCTGCCGGGACTTTTGCGCGCATGGCTTCATATTGCAACGCCGCGACGAGACCGCCGAAGCTGGCCCTTCCCTGCGCCCATTCGGCCGGGATGGTCAGCGCCTGGGGTTGGCTGCGAACGGCGTCGAGCAAATCGGAAAAGCGCATGGGGACCTCGGGAGCAGGAAAAAGAATGGGGGGATATTAACCAGTAGGCGCAGACGGCACAGGGCTTGTTTTGGCCAAAGGGGCGGACAGATAGGTCGGTCGGAATTTACCGTCGTTGTGAACTGTAGGGGAAAGATTGCTCTGGGGGCCTTTCGACGATGGCGCCATGACAGTCGGCCATTGTGTTGAATGTCACGGCCCCTCGCGAGCAAGCTTGCTCCTACAGATTGGATCGGGGTGGGTCAGGATTTGAAGCAACTGGCGCTGAGTTTGTCGAGCACGCGATCGGCGCGGGCTTCGGCATTGACCATGGTGGTTTGCCAGACCGGCACGCACGGCTGCAGATCCGCTTCCTGTTCGGCACGGGCCAGCCATTGCCAGCAATCATGCCAATCGCCCAGTGCGGCTTGCGCCGACTTCAAACGCGGCGCCGCCGGTTTCGGCAGGCGATCCAGCTCTGGGTAGGCTTCGATGCCATAACGCACGCGCTTGATCAGCAGACGCAAACGGTGGCGATCATGCGCAGGATCATGCAACGCCACATCGAGTTTCTTCCATTGCTTGCCGAGACGTTTTTCCACGCGTTTGCGCAAGCCGTTGAGCAAACCCTGATGCTGCGCCGCGCGCAAGAAGCGTGGGAATGCATCGAGGATCATCAGCAGTTGCGTCACTTGCGCACTGGTCGCGACTTGCGGATAAGCCCTGGCCATCTGCGCGATGCGCCGTTGCGCGGCCTCGGGTTGATCGTGTTCGAGCAGGTACGCCGCCAGCACCTCGCGGTCACGCAACGGTGTGGTTAGGTCACCGACAGCCTTGGCCGCCGATTCCAGTTGCTCGACGCCGGGCAAGCCGCGCAACGGTCGCAGCAAACTGCGCAAGCGGCGAACCGTGGTGCGCAGATCGTGCAACGCTTCCGGGTCGGTGCGCTCACTTAAACGCGCCTGACACACCATCACCCGCACTTCCAGGCCCATTACATGGGCCACTAACCGATCAACCAAGGTCGACATCACTTACTCCCTGACTTGAAATTCCACTGACGTTTTGCTCAGGCCTCAACGGCCTGCGCGCGACTCGCGGATGTAGAAGCGAGCTTTCTCGGCTTTCTTGCTGCAGCCTTCGAACGCTTCGAATTGTTGTTGTGTCTTGGCGCCGGTCAACAGCGACAGTGCCTTGGAGTAACTGACATTGCCGGCGAAACCTTCCGCCTTGGCCAGGTCCAGTTCGCGCCACGCCGCATCGAGACCGCTGGCGCAGCTGTCACGGTAAGCGGTTTTGCCAGCGCAACCGGCGAGCGCCAGCGCGATCAAGGGCACACAGATCCAGGCTTTCATTAAACACACCTCAATATTAGGTAACAGTCGTGCACGTATGACGGTCTGGCACGGGAAAAGTGCCTTCCCCCACGCCGAAACCGTAGCGCTGGCGAGAATAACCCTGAGCTGCCATGGAGTGTCGAAAAAACGACGCGGTCGCCCCGCCAAACGACCTTGGCGATTGAAGCGTGACCCACGATGGGTGCATTGTTCAACCTTGTCAGACGAGGGCGGTTCATGAAAAAGCGTGTCGCATTGGTGCTGGGTTCAGGTGGAGCCCGGGGCTATGCCCATATCGGCGTAATCGAAGAAATCGAACGGCGCGGCTACGACATCGCGTGCATTGCCGGTTGTTCGATGGGTGCAGTGGTCGGCGGTATCTATGCCGCCGGCAAACTCGAAGACTATCGCAACTGGATCGAGAGCCTGGACTACCTCGACGTGTTGCGTCTGGTGGATGTGAGTTTTCGTCTGGGGGCGATTCGCGGGGAAAAGGTCTTCGGACAGATCCGCAAGATCGTCGGCGAAATCAACATCGAAGAACTGCGCATTCCTTACACGGCGGTGGCCACTGACCTGACGAATCAGCAGGAAATCTGGTTTCAGGAAGGTTGTCTGCATCAGGCCATGCGCGCTTCGGCGGCGATCCCCAGTTTGTTCACGCCGGTGATGCAGGGCAATCGCATGTTGGTGGATGGCGGGCTGCTGAACCCGCTGCCGATCGTGCCAGTGGTGTCGAGTCATTGCGATTTGATCATCGCGGTCAACCTCAACTCGACCAACCAGCGTCACTATCAATTGCCGGTGATCCCGCGCCCGCCGGCGTTTAAAAGCCGTTTCGATAACCTGGTCAGTTCGCTGGGGTCGAAGATGCCGTTTCGGCGCAAAACGGCGGAGAAGTTGTTGTTGCTGGAACAGGAAGCATTGAAGGCAGAGGCAGCGGATATCAACCCGTGGATCGAATCGGCTGAGCCGGAAGCGCAGCAACCGGCGGCGGCCCCTGAACACGCGGGTGCGCCGAAGTCGGCTACTGGGTCGTTCATTATCGATAACGTCGGGCCGGCGTCGCTGCTGGATTTGATCAACCAGAGTTTCGAGGTGATGCAGACGTCGCTGGCGCAATACAAGATCGCCGGGTATCCGCCGGATATCCTGATCAACGTGCCGAAGCGGGTGTGCCGGTTTTTCGAGTTTTACAAGGCGCCGGAGTTGATCGCGTTAGGGCGCGAGATTGCGCGGGATACGCTGGATCGGTATGAGAGTGAGCAGAAGGGCGAGCCTTGATTGTGGGGTACGCGCACTGTGACGAAGGGGTTTACCCCTGTTGGGCTGCGAAGCAGCCCCCAAATCTGCAATTTCATTCCTTCAGGCATATCGCCTGTAGCTGGTTTGGGGCTGCGCACTGTGGCGAGGGGGTTTACCCCCGTTGGGCTGCG
>JALYPE010000497.1 GCA_030856525.1 Pseudomonadota bacterium
GTTGAATGTGCTGTTGAGAAAGGGGCGGGGGGTATAAGAATCAGGGTTCAGGCGGCCACATTCGGGATGTGTGGACGAGTGCAAGAACCCAGATCGCGCCTTGATCGAGTTCATAGATGACGCGATAACTCTGATGCGGAATCAACTCGCGAGTGCCGGTGATGATCCCTGCAGGCCCCGCTTCCGGGAAAAGTGAAAGTCGGGATATCGCTTCCGTGAAGCGGTCATCCATGTCAACAGCGGCCTTCGGATTGACGGTGTAGAGATAATCCCAAATATCTGCACGATCCTGTGCGGCGGCGGGCGTCCATAAAATCTTCATCCTTTCTGGGTCGCCCCTGCACGCCGGGCGGCAAACTGAGCTTCCACTTCATCGTTAGTCAAACCAATGCCTGCAAGCCTGTCAGCGCGCGCGGCGTCGACTTTACGTTGCAAGAAAGCCTCGTACTCACGCGATTCACGTTGGCTCTGCACAAATTCTCGCATCATTTCTCTGACGATCTGGGATGCCGGACGATGTGAGGCTTCTGCCTCAGCCATGAATTGATCACGCAATTCAGGTTCCAGTTTCATGGTAAAAACCGCCTGTTTCGACATTCTTTCGTCCTCCCATTCAGGTAATGACGAAGTATATACCTCGTAAGTACATGTCGAGCGGTGGCGCATTTTTAGTCGATGAAAGGGAATTTTTTCAAAACTTGACCGACTTTCCCGTATTCCTTCACACTGATAGTTAGCAAACTAACAGTGTGTACATCCTTTCGTGCCGAAAAACCTCGACGCCCTCCAGATGAACATCAGCAGCTCCATGGTGGTGGCCGCCCGTCACTGGCGAAAAATCTGTCAGACCACGCTGGTCAATTATGGAATCTCCGAAGCCTGTGCCGTCCCGTTGTTGATGATCGGGCGCTTGGGCGAGGGTGTACGGCAGGTGACAGTGGCACAGGCGGCCGGGATGGAAAGTCCGTCGTTGGTGCGGTTGCTCGATCAATTGTGTCACGCCGGTTATGTCCGTCGCACTGAAGACGAGCATGACCGGCGCGCCAAATGCCTGAGCCTGACCGAGACCGGGCGCGTGCTGGTGCAAGCGGTCGAGATGGAGCTGGTACGTCTGCGCAATGAAGTGCTCGAAGGCATCGCCCCGAGTGATCTGGAGGCGACGCTGCGGGTCTTGCAAGCCTTCGAGGCTGCCAACTCGCCATCGAGGGAGACCCGGTGAACGGTTTCTTCACCGGCGTTCCGCCCGCGCGCGACTGGTTCTACGGCGTGCGCACGTTTGCGGCGTCGATGATTGCGTTGTACATCGCCATGCTCATGCAAATGCCGCGTCCGTATTGGGCGATGGCCACGGTCTACATCGTCTCCAGCCCCTTCGTCGGCCCGACCAGTTCCAAAGCCTTGTATCGCGCGGTGGGTACGTTGATGGGCGCGGCGGCAGCGGTATTTTTCGTGCCGATGTTCGTCCAGAGCCCCTATGTGCTGGTGGTGGTCATCGCCCTATGGACCGGGATTCTGCTGTTCCTCTCGCTGCATTTGCGCACCGCTAACAGTTACGCGCTGATGCTCGCCGGCTACACCTTGCCACTGATTGCTCTGCCGGTTGTGGATAACCCGCTGGCTGTGTGGGACGTGGCGCAAGCGCGGACTGAAGAGATCTTCCTCGGCATCGCAGTGGCTGCAGTCGTTGGCGCGATGTTCTGGCCGCGAAGGCTGGCGCCGGTGTTCAACGACTCGGTGAACAAATGGTTTGCCGACGCGTCGACTTACAGCCTGCGCTTTCTCAGTCGAGCCGTGCAGCCGGATGAAGTCAGTGCGTTGCGCGCTTCGATGGTCGCGACCTTCAATACACTGGAACTGATGATTGGCCAGTTGCCCCACGAAGGGTCGCGTCCGCAAACCGTGCGCAATACCAAAGAACTGCGCGGCCGCATGATTCATCTGCTGCCGGTGGTGGATGCCCTCGACGATGCGCTCTACGCGCTTGAGCGACGCACGCCCGAGCTGGTCGATAAATTTGCGCCGTTGCTCACTGCCACCCGCGAATGGCTCGATCACAAAGACGCCGATCTCGGCCGCTGGCAAGCGATGAAGGATCAACTTGTAGCGCTGCAACCATCCGCCGAAGCACTTGATGATCGCAAGCAACTGTTGTTCTCCAACGCGTTGTACAGGCTCGGCGAGTGGATCGATTTGTGGCAAGACTGCCGCAGCCTCCAATTTGCCATCCAGTGCGAAAGCCAGGACAACTGGCGGGCGGTGTATCGCCACTGGCGACTCGGTCGCCTGTCGCCCTTCCTGGATCGCGGCTTGATGCTCTATTCGGCGGCGTCCACGGTGTCGGCGATCATTGTCGCTTCGGTGCTGTGGATTCTGCTCGGCTGGACCGACGGGGGGGCGGCGGTGATTCTGGCCGCCGTGGCCTGCAGTTTCTTCGCCTCGATGGACGACCCGGCGCCGCAGATCTACCGCTTCTTTTTCTGGACGGCGATGTCGGTGCTGTTCGCCAGCTTGTATCTGTTTCTGGTACTGCCCAATCTGCATGATTTTCCGATGCTGGTGCTGGCGTTTGCGGTGCCGTTCATTTGCATCGGCACGCTGACGGTCAAGCCGCAGTTCTATCTGGGCATGTTGCTGACGCTGGTCAACACCTCATCCTTCATCAGCATTCAGGGCGCGTACGACGCGGACTTTCTCAGCTTCGCCAATTCCAACCTGGCCGGGCCGGTGGGTTTGCTGTTCGCATTTATCTGGACGCTGGTGGCGCGACCGTTCGGTGCAGAGCTGGCGGCCAAGCGCCTGACCCGTTTCAGTTGGCGCGACATTGTCAGCCTCACCGAACCGGCGTCGCTGGCCGAGCATCGGCAATTGGGTGTGCAGATTCTTGATCGATTAATGCAGCATCTGCCACGGCTGGCGATGACCGGCCAGGACACCGGCATCGCGCTGCGCGAAGTACGCGTAGCACTGAACCTGCTCGATTTGCTCGCCTACACACCGCGCGTGGTGGGCGCACCGCAGCGGTTGCTGCACCAAGTGGTCGCTGAAGTCGGTGAGTATTTCAAAGCCTGCCTCAAGGCCGGCGAACGTTTGCCGGCGCCGAGCCCGCTGCTAATGACCCTTGACCGCAGCCGTCGCGCGCTCAGCACCGAGTGCGATGACGGCGCCCGTCTGCAGCTGCTGCACGCATTGAGCGGTTTGCGTCTGGCGCTGTTGCCCGGGGTGGAATTCGTCGGCAATGGCGAACTCGAAGAACCGCTTCCTCATGGCATCGATGGTGCGCCTTTATGATCGGTGATCTGGATGTCAGCGGGGTGTTCCTGCCCACGCTGCTGGTGCTGATGGGCATTACCTATGTGTTGTTCCTGCTGGTGCACGGGCTGCTGACGCGTCTGCACTTTTACCGTCTGGTCTGGCACCGGGCATTGTTCAACGTGGCTCTCTACGCCTTGCTGCTTGGCGCCGTGGACTCACTCAGTCGATACCTGATGACATGAAAAAGCCCTTTTTGACCCTCGGTCGCGTGGTCCTGACCTTGCTGATCGTGACCTTCGCCGTTGTCGTCGTGTGGCGCATGGTGATGTATTACATGTTCGCCCCGTGGACCCGCGACGGGCACATCCGCGCCGACATCGTGCAGATTGCGCCGGATGTGTCCGGGCTGATCCAGCAAGTGCAAGTGCGCGACAACCAACTGGTGAAACGCGGGCAGGTGCTGTTCAGCATCGATCAGGACCGTTTCAAGCTGGCCTTGCGTCAGGCCAAGGCCGCCGTCGCCGATCGTCAGGAAACCCTGGCCCAGGCGCACCGGGAGCACAAACGTAATCGCGGCCTCGGCAACCTGGTGCCGGGCGAGCAACTTGAAGAGAGCCAGTCGCGTGTAGCCCGCGCCGAAGTAGCGTTGATGGACGCGCAGGTGGCGGTGGACAGCGCGCAGCTCAACCTCGAGCGCTCGACCATCCGCAGCCCGGTCGACGGCTACGTCAACGACCGCGCACCGCGCTCGCAGGAGTTCGTTACGGCCGGGCGGCCGGTGCTGTCGGTGGTCGACAGTAATTCGTTCCACATCGACGGCTATTTCGAAGAGACCAAGCTGGACGGCATCCATGTCGGCCAAAGCGTCGATATCCGCGTGATCGGCGACCGGGCGCGGCTGCGTGGGCATGTGGAAAGCATTGTCGCCGGCATTGAAGACCGTGACCGTAGCAGCGGCAGCAACCTGTTGCCCAACGTCAATCCGGCGTTCAGCTGGGTGCGTCTGGCGCAGCGGATTCCGGTGCGAATCGCTTTCGACGAGGTGCCGGCAGACTTCCGCATGATTGCCGGGCGCACGGCAACGGTGTCGATCATCGACGAGCAGACCGGGGAGCCTGCGCGATGAGCAAAGCGTCAGGTGTGGCGATCGCCGGATTGGCTCTGCTGCTGTCGGCCTGTCAGGTGGTGGGGCCGGATTACCAAGTGCCGGACGACGCTGCAATTCATCGCGAAGATTTACAGGGCAAGTTGGCGGCGGACGGCGGCACTGTTGTGTCAGCCCCAGTGCCCGGCGACTGGTGGCGGCTTTATCAGGACCCGCGTCTGGACCAACTGGTGCAACAGGCCCTGGCGTCCAGCACGGATCTGCGGGTAGCCGCGGCCAACCTTTCCCGCGCCCGTGCCCAGGTCGACGAGGCGCAGGCAGCCGGTGGCTGGAGTGGCGGCGTGAAGATTGGCGCGCAGCGTTTGCAGGAATCCGGCGAAGCGTTTCTGCTGGCGGACAAAGTGCCGGTGGCCAACGTCGGCGACATCGGCATCACCACGTCGTATCAGTTCGACCTGTTCGGCATCTTGCAGCGCGGCATCGAGGCAGCCAAGGCCAATGCCGATGCGACGCAAGCGGCGGCCGACACTGCGCGCATTACGTTGGTGGCGGACGTGGTTCGGGCCTACACCCAAGTCTGTGCGGCCAATGAGGAAGAAGAAATCGCCCGGCATTCCCTCGACCTGCAAGCCCAGAGCACCACGCTGACCCAACGCCTGCGCGACGCCGGGCGGGGGGATGAAACACAAGTCACGCGCTCGCAAACCCAATTCAAATCCCTGCGCGCCGACATGCCGCGCTATGAAGCGGCGCGTCAGGCCGGGCTGTTTCGCTTGTCGATGCTGCTGGCCAAGCCGCTCGACCAACTGCCTGCCGGCACCGGCGAATGCGCCGAACTGCCAAAAATCACCCAGCTGTTGCCGGTGGGCGACGGTGCAACCCTGCTCAAACGACGTCCCGATGTGCGCCAGGCCGAACGCCGACTGGCCGCCGCGACGGCCGGCATCGGCATTGCCACTGGCGAGTTGTACCCGGACATCAGCATTGGCGCGAGCGTCGGCACCGTTGGTCTGCTGGAAAACCTCGGCCAGCCGGCGGCCAATCGTTGGGGCTTTGGCCCACTGCTGACCTGGACCGTACCGTCTAACGGTTCGCGCGCACGAATCCGCGAAGCCGAAGCCATGAGCCAGGGCGCGTTGGCGCATTTTGACGGCGTGGTGCTCAACGCGATTCGCGAAACCCAGACCGGTCTCGCGCAGTATTCCGCGCTGCTGCAGCGCCGCGATGCTTTGGCCGATGCGGAGCAGTCGGCACAACTGGCGGCCGATCAGGCGCATCGCTTCTTTACCGCCGGTCGCGCTTCATTCCTCGCGGACCTGCAAGCCACCCGAACCTACACCGATGTACGGGCGCAATTGGCGGCCGCCAACACCCAAGTAGCGATGAGTCAGATCGACCTGTTCCTGGCCTTGGGCGGCGGTTGGGAAAGCGGACGAACGCAAGCTCCAAACCCCGGCAAACCCTGAGCCCATTGCTATGCTTTGACTTGGTGGGATCGCGAGCCGATTTCATCGATCAAGGCGTGCGTTGGTCATGGGGATACAATAATGAGAAACCCTTATGCTCCCGGCTTCTGGTGCGCAATCGTGGCACTGGTGCTGCTCTCGGCCACTTATTTCTACGGCATCATGCTGGCGCATCAAATCGACACGGCACTCATTTTCCTCGACAGCGCCGCAGCCCTGATCGCGGTGATGGCAATTGTCGTGGTGGCGTGGTCTTCAGTCCAGAGTCGGCGCATCCAGAAAAGACAATGCGAACGCGGCAAGACGCGGGTGTTGATCTGGGATACCAAAGTCGCTTTGCGTCGCGTCGAAACGGTCTTCGATCGTTATTTTTGGGGCAGTTACTGGCAACCCGGACGCACTTTCCAGGAAGTCATGGGCGAGCTTACCGGTACGCCGCTGGAAAAAAGTCTCGAAACCCTCAAGAAGCAATGCCTGGAACTGGACAAGCAAATCGCCGACGAAGACTGGCACTGGCTCAACAACGCCCGTGAACTCTCCGCGGTCGCTACCGCCATGGCGCGGGAACGCTATCAGCTGGACTTCTGCGACCCCCGCGTAGAAGTGACGGGCGGGGCGGTGATCAATCGCGATTTCGAAGTGCTGGTGTATACGTGGACCGCGCGGCTGAAGAGCTTTGATCATCAGCTGGACGAGATTGAGGTTCAGTATTCCTGATTGTTATCCGGCGCTACGCCCTGTAGGAGCAAGCTTGCTCGCGATGGCGGACGCCGCTTCAATACCTTTCCGTCTGTGGGAACGCTATCGCGAGCAAACTTGCTCCTACACGCGATGGTGATTTTGTGCGCGCAGAAACTCTCGCTCGATGCCCGCAGTCCATAGACACTCTTTAACCTTTAAACATTGGGTCGTGGGGCGCGGCTGATGCTAATCTCCACCGCACTTTCAGCGCAGTCGTGTCCAAACCCGTCACGGGTTCAGGGAAGACGGCCACATTTCAACTACGGACATTGATCGGGTCATTATGAATAAATCAGCAGGCGTGCTTCTTGGGATTGTTGTGGCCATTGGTGCAATCAGCGCGGGCGGTGCCTGGTACACCGGCACAAAAATCGAAGGCGTCTTGAACACCTCGATCGCCGACGCCAACAAAGAGCTGCAAGCCGCGCTGGTCGGGTCCAACAGCACTGCTTCGCTGGAGCTGGTATCGCTCGAGCGCCACGTGTTCAGCAGCACCGCGCATTACCGTCTCAAAGGCGAAGGCGAGATGTTCGGCGAAGCCCCGGTCGAATTGCTGTTTGTCGATAATATTGAGCACGGTCCGTTACCGTTCTCGCGCCTGGTGTCGCTGAAGTGGCTGCCGGTCATGGCCACCAGTCACTACGAACTGGAAAGAACGCCGCTCACCGAAAAATGGTTCGCCGCCGCCAAGGACAAATCGCCGCTGACCGGCGTAGTCAACATCGGCTACGACCGCTCCACCAACGGCACGCTGCAGTTGCTGCCGCTGGACATGGCACTCGACGCCAAGTCCAATCTGAAATTCTCCGGCCTGAACATGGACGTTGCTGCCAACGCCCAGGCACAGAAAGTCAAAGCCGATGGCTACATGGACAGCCTTGTACTGACCAGCGTCGCTGAAGACCAGACGCCAGTGAAAGTCGAGCTGAATGGCCTTACCGTTGCCAGCAACCTGGTGAAAAGCACGTACGGCTATTACACCGGCGATAACACCATCGAGCTGACCGACAGCAAAACCACGTTCGGCGCCAAGCAATCGGTGTTGGGCGTGAAAAAGTTTGAAATGAAGAACCAGACCGAAGAGACAGGCACCAGCGCGTCCGGGCGGGCCGATTACAAGGTCGGTGAAGTGTCGCTGAACGGCAAGACTGTCGGTTCGGCACAAATGGCCATGAGCCTGAAGAACCTCGACATTCCGGCGAGCATGTCGCTGATGCAGGTTTACCAGACCAAGCTGCAGCCCTACGAAAAAGCGGCTGCCGAGGCCGCTGCTGCGGGTGAGCCGGCGCCTGAACTGGTCCTGACCCCGGCCGAAGAGGCTCAGGTCAAAACCGGCCTGGAGAAACTGCTGGCCGCCGGTCCTCAAGTGGCCCTGGAGAACCTGTCGTTCAAAACCACCAACGGTGAGAGCCGCGCCAATCTGGTGCTCGACCTGACCAAGCCGCAATCCATGGACCTGCCGCCAGACCAGTTGACCAAACAGCTGATTGCGTTGCTTGATCTCAACCTGCAAGTGTCCAAGCCAATGCTGGTTGATCTGCTCAGCGTGCAAAGCCAGCTCGACGGTCAGACCGACGCCAAACTCGTCGCCGATCAAGCGACCGCCACGGCCGATATGTTCGGTGCCATGGCGGTGGGTTCGCAGTTTGCCAAGGCTGAAGGCACCAACATCGTGACCAAGCTGCATTACGCCAACAATCAGGTGGAATTCAACGGCCAGAAAATGACCGTCGAAGAGTTCGTCGGCTTCGTCATGAGCAAGGTGGGCGGCGTTAGCGTTACCCAATAACGCCTAGACGTCCCGAATCAGCCGCCACGCCTCGTCCACCGGCAGCGGCTGTTTCATCCGCTCCGCAAGCATCGCCATCGCCCGCTCTTCTTCGCAGGCGATGGCGGCGACCACCAGCCCTTTCTCTGCGAATAAACCGATAAAGGGCGGATCGTTCGGATCGCCCTTGAACTCGACCTCATCCCAGCTTTCGGCATGGCCGAGGTAGTCGTAGTTTTTGCCAAAGTGCCACGTCCAGAAGAACGGTACATCCAGGTAATGCTCCTCGCCACCCAGCATGTTCGCCGCCGCGATACGCGCGTGTTGCTGAGCGAGTCGCCAATGTTCGATTCGTGTGGGCTGGCCGTTGAACGGGAAAGTCGCAATGTCGCCGCAGGCCCAGAGTCCATCGGTCACGCGCATGCCACCGTCGACTGTCAGTGAGTGATCGTCTTCCATCGGCAATCCGCTAAACGCTTCGGTTGCCGGGCTGACGCCAATACCGACCAACACCAGATCGGCCGGTAAACGTTGACCGTTCCCCAGCAGCACCGCTTCGACTTTCTGCGAACCTTCAATCTGCACCGCTTCGCTGTCGCTGCGAAACACCACGCCGTGGGTGACATGGCGGGCGAGAATCGCCTTGCCGACCGTTTCGCCAAACTGCCTGGCAAACGGCACCGCGTGTTTTGCCAGAACCGTCACGTCCAGACCGTGTTCGCGCAAGGCACCGGCAGATTCCATGGCGATAAAGCTGTCGCCAATGATCACCGCGCGTTGGCCGGGTTTGGCCGCTTCAAAGATTTGCTGCGCCTGATCCTTCGAGCGCAGCAAGAACACTTGCGGCAAATGGGCGCCGGGCAATTTCAATGGGTTTGGCGTACCACCCGTTGCGAGCATGGCAGCGTCATACTCGAGGCTCTGGCCGTTTTTCAGGTGAACAGTGCGATTCTCAGCGTCCACGCTTGTTACTTCTCCGTTGATACGGTCCATGCGTTGCTCACGATAGAAATCTTCGTCACGTAATGGCGGCACCTCGTCTGGTGGCATCTCGCCCGATAGGACAAATTTGCTCAACACCGTGCGGTCGTAACCGGCCTCGGGTTCGCGATCGACCAGGGATATCCGGCCACCGAAACCTTTTTCCCTTAGCGCTGCAGCGCATGCCGTGCCTGCAGCGCGCGCTCCGACAATCACAAAGGTTCGCTCATCATCAGCCGGTGGCGTGTGGGCATCCGGGAATGCATGTTCATCGACCCAGACCTGGTCGTCACGCAGCTCCAGCGGATAACGCTTGAGGCTGTCCAACGACGGCGGCTCACACAAAGCACCATCCTCGATCCGAAAGGCTGCCTTGTGCCAAGGGCAAATCAGTCGACCGTGACACAACGCACCTTCGGCCAGCGGCGCTCCGGCGTGCGGGCACTCACCCTGGTAAGCGCGCAGTTGATCACCGACCCGCAGCAGGACGATTTTAGTCTCGCCGATGCTGACTTCCAGGCCACGACAGTCGGGCACATCGGCGTAACGTGCGACGCGGTGCAGGGCCATGATTGCTCTCCAGTCAGGTGTTTAACTTGAGAGTTGTATGTCTGGGGCGAGGTTCAGCCGATTGCCACTGCCACCGCACGAACGGTCCGGCTATAGTTTGCACGCCGACCACGGCCTCACCCGCACAAGGTGCTCCGGTATGACCCGACCCCACTTTTTGAACCCTTGGCTGGCGGCGGTTGCCTTCGCCGTTTGCGTGCAATTTCCGGCGCAGGCCCAGGAACGCTTCACGCTCAGCATGCCCGGTGTCTCCGACAACCGCCTGTTCACTGCGGTCGCGGCCAGTGATGCAAATGGCTGCGGCGGCAAGAATCAGTCCCCGGCGCTTAGTTGGAACGCTGGCCCCACAGGCACGCAGAGCTACGCGATCGTCATGCATGACCCGGATGGTCAGAAAGGCCTCGGCGTCGATCACTGGATTCATTACGGTATCTCGCCAATGACCCGGCAGATTCCGGCCGGTGTCGGTGCCAAATCCGCCTTCGAAGGCGCTGCGGGGGTTAACAGCAAAGGCACCACGGGCTACATCGGCCCATGCCCGCCGGTGGGTGACAGCTCTCACCATTACATTATTCAGCTCTACGCCCTGGACCTTGCGCCGGACGCTTTGCCTGCAGGGCTGACCCGTGGGCAACTGATGGAAAAAATCAAAGGTCATGTGCTGAGAAACAGCAGCGTGGTGCGGCGTTATCACCGTTGACGGGTTCATTCCGGTCCTGCTCCAGCGCCGACTGCGCCGAAACGGATTGCGCACGTTGCACAAGCGCCTCCCCGACGAAAACCTCCTCGCTCCGGCTCGAAGAGTTGAATAAAAACTGAGGAAACACGTGCGTCGCCATTTGGCATCAACCCCCGAAAGCGCGCACTATCGGCCTATAGCCGATGCGTTGGAGGATGCCGTGGCAAAAAAAATAGACCGCATCGCCCAAATGCTCAACTGCCCGGAAAAGGGTCAGGACTTGCGACGAGCTATTACTGAGAGTCGCAAGGAGTTTCTTCTTGCGAAGCAGGCGGAAGAGGCGCTTGAGGACGACGTCCTTGACGAGGAAGTGGTCGAGGAAGTGGTCGAGGACGACGACGAGGATGATGAGTACGACGAGTTTGACTGGACGACGGAGTGAAAGGGAAGGTGCAACCTTATCCAAGCCTGGACAACACCCACAAAAAAGCCCCAGACCTTTCAGTCTGAGGCTTTCTCGTTTTTACAATATGGTGCACCAGGCGGGATTCGAACCCACGACCACTGCCTTCGGAGGGCAGTACTCTATCCAGCTGAGCTACGGGTGCGTCTGACGGCCAGGCCGCAGGACGAAGGGCCTTACAGCAGGATGCGATGGCTCTCAATCCCGAAT